>JAHJQP010000080.1 GCA_018819165.1 Pseudomonadota bacterium | reverse complement strand
TCACTCCGTCGGGAAGGCCGGCCGTCATTGCCGGCTACCCCTGGTTCGGGAGCTGGGGACGGGACACCCTGATCGCCCTCCCCGGCCTCGCCTTCTGCACCGGCCGCATCACGGAAGGGATTGCAATCCTGACCGAGCTGAGCAGCCACGAGCGGGAGGGAATTCTGCCCAATTTCTTCTCCGCGGACGGCACACCCGAGGCCTACAACACCGTCGACAGCTCTCTGTTGTACTTCCGGGCGATTCAGGAGTTCCTCCGGATCACGGGCGATACCGATCTGATCCTCAGCCTTTTTTGGCCCGTCATGAAACGGATCATCGGCCGTTTCACGGCCTGTACACGGTTCGGCATCAGCATCGACGCCCGGGGCCTCCTCCACGCCGGCGAGGGCGGAACGGCCCTCACCTGGATGGACGCAACCGTAGGGGGAGTGCCGGTGACGCCCCGCCATGGTTATGCGGTGGAGATCAACGCCCTGTGGTACAATGCCCTGTGCTTCACCCGCGAACTGGCGACTGAATTCGGCGATCCGGAATGGTCCTTCGCCGACCTGATTCCCCTGCTCCGCCGGTCGTTCCGGGAAACCTTCTGGATCCCCGAGGGCGGCTACCTCGGCGACGTCTTTAACAACGGCGTTCTCGACCGCGCCGTCCGGCCGAATCAGATCTTTGCCGTCTCCCTCCCCTTCTCGCCGCTTGATCCCGCTGAGCAGGCCGGCGTCGTCCGGACCGTGCGCGAGCACCTCCTCACCCCCTGCGGACTCCGGACCCTCTCGCCCGCCGATCCGGCTTACCGGAGCCGCTACCGGGGTAACGCCGCGGAGCGGGACTCCGCCTACCACCAGGGTACCGTCTGGCCGTGGCTGCTCGGCTCTTTCGGCGAAGCCGCCCTCCGTGTCGCCGAAGACCGGGAACAGGAAAAGGAATCCCTCAGGAAACACGTCCGGAATTTTTTGCAGAGCCACCTCGTCGAGGCGGGGATCGGCAGCGTCTCCGAGGTCTTCGACGGGGATCCCCCCCACCGGCCGGGGGGCTGCATCGCGCAGGCCTGGAGCGTCGCCGAACTGATCCGCCTGTACCTGCTCCTCCGGAAATAAACGGGCTCTGTTTTTATTTGGGGGGTTTACTTTTCGGCGCAACTGTGTCAAGATCACATCGATTTAACCATTGGGGCAGCTTCGTACAGGAAACCTTTTTTAATCTCGATGCTCTCGTAAAAAAGTCGTTAGAGCCTCAAATATGGGGCGGCTTCGTATAAAACCTGTCATTTTTACTTTTTTCAGGGCCGCCAATCTTGCGTTGCCGTTTTGTCCTCTCTCCCGCCCACCGGGGACGGCCTCTTCAAGAAAAAGGAGGTTGTGAACTATGCGCATCCTCATGTTCGGCTGGGAATTTCCGCCCCGGATGAGCGGCGGCCTGGGCACGGCCTGTTTCGGCATGACTAAGGCCCTGGCCGGCCTGAGCCATCGGATAACCTTCGTCCTGCCGCATGCCGGAGAGACGTCTGCTGCTCCCTTTCTGGATCTCGCCTCCGCCTCCGGCATTTCTCTTTCCGGTACCGACCCGGAAGAGGGGGAAACGGAGCTGCTCCGGCGGCTCACGTTACACCCCCTCCCTGCCCTGCTCAGCCCCTACCTGAGCGCGGAGCGGTACCGGGACCTCTTTCTTTCCGGAGAGAACAGATTTCGGGGCGCCGCCGCCGTCTACGGGCCGGACCTGATCGCCGAGGTGACCCGCTACGGCCGGGCGGCCGGCGCCATCACGCGCCGCACCACCTTCGACATCATCCACGCCCACGACTGGATGACGGTTCCCGCCGCCCTCCTTGCCCGCCGGATCAGCGGGAAACCCTTGATCCTGCATGTCCACTCCCTCGAATACGACCGGAGCGGCGAAAACGCCAACGAGGAGATCCTGGCGATCGAACGGGAAGGCCTGGAGAAGGCCGATCGGATCATCGCCGTAAGCCACCGGACAAAACGGATGATTGTGGAGCGTTACGGAATACCGCAGGAGAAGATCTCCGTAATCTACAACGCCGTGACCAAGGTGGAAGCGCAGCGGGTCTACCGCGTCGAACGAAAGAGGGACCGGAAGATGGTCCTCTTTCTCGGCCGGATTACCTTCCAGAAGGGGCCGGACTACTTCGTCGAGGCGGCGGCCAGAGTCCTCCAGGTCCTTCCCGACGTGACCTTCGTGATGGCCGGCGCCGGCAGCATGATGGGGCAGATGATCGAACGGATCGGCGAACTGGGAATCGGAAACAGTTTTCATTTCACGGGATTTCTCCAGGGGGAGGAGATCGAAAGGATCTTCTCCCTGAGCGATCTCTACGTCATGCCGAGCGTCTCCGAACCGTTCGGCATCTCCCCCCTCGAGGCGATGATGTACGACGTCCCGGTGATCCTCTCCCGCCAGTCCGGCGTCGCGGAGATCCTGAAACACGCCCTGAAGGTTGACTTCTGGGATGTCCGGGAGATGGCTGCCAAGATTATCGCCGTCCTGAAACGCCCAGTCCTGGCCGGCGAGATGGCGGAGAAGGCCCGCGAGGAGCTCCGAAAAATCCGCTGGGAAACGGCCGCGGAGTTGATTACGGAGATCTACCGGGAGGAGGCGGCGGCCGCCACGGAATGGGGACAGATTTGAAATCTGTCCCCATTGTAACGAAAATTTGGAAAGTGATACGCATGCCGAGCGTCTGTCTCTATTTTCAGGTTCACCAGCCCTGCCGGCTCCGGAGGTATTCCTTCTTCGACGTGGGCCATGTCCATGACTATGAGGACGAGGCAGAAAACCACCGGATATTGGACAGGGTCGCCCAGAAGTGCTATCTTCCCGCCAACGCGCTTCTGCTCAAGCTGATCGAGGAACAACAAGGGAAATTTCGGGTCGCCTTTTCCCTCTCCGGCGTGGTCCTCGACCAGATCGAGCGGCGCCGCCCGGATGTCTTGGAGAGCTTCCGGCGGCTGGCCGCGACGGGATGTGTCGAATTCCTGGATGAGACCGACAGCCACTCCCTCGCCTTCCTTTTTTCGCCGCGGGAGTTCCGGGCGCAGGTCCTCCTTCACCGTAAACGGATCCGGACCCTTTTCGGCCAGGATGGCCGGACCTTCCGCCACACGGAGCTGATCTACAGCAACGATCTGGCGAAGGCGGTCGATAAGCTGGGTTATGCAGTCATTCTCGCCGAGGGAACCGAGAAGATCCTGGGCCGGCGGAGCCCAAACCAGGTCTACCGTCCGGCGGGCTGTGGGAAGCTGAAGCTCCTGCTCAGGAATTACCTCCTCTCGGACGACGTGGCCTTCCGTTTCTCCGACCGGAACTGGGCCGAATATCCGCTCACAGCGGCAAAGTACGCCCACTGGCTCCACCGGATCGGGGGGGAGGAGGCGGTTGTCAACCTGTTCATGGACTACGAGACGTTCGGCGAACACCAGTGGCGTGAGACGGGGATCTTCGAATTTCTTTCGGCCCTGCCCGGGGAGATCCTCCGCCACCCTGATTTTTTCTTTCAGACGCCCGCGGAAGTGGCCGCTTCCCATGATCCGGCCGGGGAGATCGACTGCCCCGGTTTCATCTCCTGGGCGGACGTGGAGAGGGACATGACGGCCTGGCTGGGGAACGCCATGCAGCAGGACGCGGCCCGCTCCCTCTACGGTCTCGAATCCGCCGTCCGCCGGCGGAAGGACGAAGGCATCTTCAAGACATGGCGGATGCTCCAGACGTCCGACCATTTTTACTACATGTGCACGAAATGGTTTTCCGACGGGGATGTTCACCGCTATTTCAACCCCTTTGAGTCGCCCTATGAGGCCTACATCAATTACATGAACATCCTCGACGATTTATCGCAATCACTTAAACAGAAAAAGGAGTGAACCCATGGCAGAGACGCGCAAACACTTTCTCTTTGAGGTGAGCTGGGAGGTCTGCAACAAGGTAGGAGGAATCTACACCGTGATCGTCAGCAAGCTCCCCGAGGCAACGAAGGTCTATGGCGAAAACTACTTTCTCCTGGGCCCGGACCTCAAGACCAATCCCGACTTCGAAGAGACGGAGGAGGAGTGCTGGGACCGAATCCGGGAGGGAATCGCCATCAAGGAGATCCCCTGCCGATTCGGCCGCTGGAAGGTCCCCGGCGAGCCCAAGGTCATCCTCGTCAACTTCGGCCAGAAGTACGACAAGGACCAACTCCTATTCCGAATTTGGGAGGACTACGGCGTCAACTCCATTGCCGGCGGATGGGACTATGTGGAACCGGTGATGTTCAGCTACGCGGCAAGCGAGGTGATCGAAACGATCTACAACATCCTATTGCGGCCGAAGGGAATGCAGGCCGTCGCGCAGTTTCACGAATGGATGACGGGGGCGGGGCTCCTGGGCCTGAAGAAACGAGTCCCGGAGATCGGCACCGTCTTCACGACGCATGCGACGATGCTCGGCAGAGCCCTCGCCGGCGCCGGCGTGGACATCTACACGACCATGGACAGCATCTCGCCCCAGCGGGAGGCGAGCGCCCACCACATCACGGCCAAATGCTCGCTCGAGACGGCATCGGCCCGCGAGGCGGACTGCTTCACCACGGTCAGCGAGATCACCGCCTCGGAGGCGAAGAACTTCCTCGGCCGGACGCCGGACCTGATCACCCCGAACGGCCTCGACAT
>JAHJQP010000079.1 GCA_018819165.1 Pseudomonadota bacterium | reverse complement strand
ATCTCTCCAGAAAATCTCCCATCAGCACCGCTGAAGGTCTTCACTTCTTCTCAAAAACCGCTCCCGGCGCCGAACCTTTCTCCTCCTGATGCCGATGCCAACCCCAGAGGCGCCGTGGGTGGCTCACTCTTAAATCGCCTCGAAGGCCAATTCGAAAGGAGATTGATATGAAACGATTGTTTGTTGTGATGATGACGGCGCTTTTTCTCTCCGGCTGCGGTGTTGCGGCCCGGGAGTCCGGATATTATGAGCACAACACCCTCTACAAGAACTGGGAGCATCTTAAGTTCAGCATGTGCGGCTACAATAAGGTCGATCAGAAGGAAGCCATGCTGTCCAAGGAGCAGGGCTGGTGGGGATTGACCGTTGAAAGATCCGATAAGTAAAATCCTCTCGCGGGGATCCGGCCGGCTTCCCTCCCATTTCGGATGACGGCCGGATCCCCATCAAATAACACCTTCTGAGGAAAACCCCTTGCCCGAGGCCGCCTTTGCGTAAAGCATGTCGTCTCTCTTACCCCAGGAAGCGGTCGATCCGGGCGGCCGCTTCCGCGATCAGACGGGCGCGGGCCTCTTCCTGATACTGCAGGTCCCCCACCAGGCAGAAAGGGATCACCTCCACCGCGGTCTGGAAAATCTCCCGGAGGAGGTCCGTTGTCTTCGCCTGCCTTACTATAACCTTCGCCCGTTCGCTGTAGCTGTTCCCCTCTTCCTCGTTGAAGCCGAAGTCGTCGATGAGGAGAAGCCGCCCGAGGTGTTCCAGGGAGAGTTGCAATTTGACGATCTCCCAGAAGCGGCGATCCGCCTTCCAGGCGCCGAGATCGGCGGAGTTGGCCACGAAAAGGGGGGACAGCTCCCTATTTTTTACAGAAAAATAGGGAGCTGTCCCCCCTTTCCCCGTTTTTCGTGCCGGGATACTCCAGGAGCGGAGATAACGGATAATGGTTTCCGTCGCTTCGGCGTAATGATCGGTGGCGACGACCACGGCCGTGTCCGGGCGGGCGCTCAGATGCGAGAGGACGGGCCGCCAGTGAGGATCGATCCTCGATTCCACGAGGTAACGATCCACGAAGCGGGAAGCTGCCGCTTCGATTTCCCCTGCCGGGGCGCCGGGTGCAAGGCCGAGGGCCGCAATCCTCCCCACCATTACTTTTTTATAGCCGGCGTCAGTGGTGCTCCCCTCGGTCCAGGTCGGGTTGACGATCTGATCCCAGAATGCCTCCGGGGTCGCGACACCGAGGGCGGCGAGGCCGGTCTCCGCAAGCGCCGGCACGAGGTTCTCCTGCCGGCCGAACCGGGGGGCGTCAAGGCTGAGCGTGCCCGAATAATCGAAGATGACAAGCTTTTCCGGCGTAAACTGTCTCATATCCTGATTTCCCGATACCCTTGTAACTCAGGTCGTTTGCCGCGGCTGGCCATGTCAAACTTCAGCCCGTCGCCCTTTTTGCCAGGGCGGCGCGGATGATTTCGGTCAGTTCCCGGGAGGCCGTGAAGGGGTCCGGGGCGGCGCAGATTGCGGAGACGACGGCCACGCTGTCGGCGCCGGCCATGACGACCGCCTCGGCATTGGAGGCGTTGAGCCCGCCGATGCCGACCAGCGGGTGGCGCGAGAAGGCCCGGATCCGGGCGAGACCCTCCCTCCCCCAGGGCTCCTTGGTGTCCGTCTTGGTCGGCGTCGCGAAAACGGGGCTGACGCCGAGGTAATCCACGTCGAGCCCCTGCGCCCGCTCCACATCCTCCCAGGTCTCCACGGAAAGACCGATGATCGCCCTGGGCCCCATCAGCTTGCGGGCGATCTCGTAGGGCATATCCTCCTGTCCCACGTGGACGCCGTCGGCCTCCACGGCCAGGGCGACATCCAGGCGGTCGTTGATGATGAGCGGCACCTTGAACGGCGCCAGGAGGGCCTTAATCCGCAGTGCTTCCTCGACGAAGAACCGCGTGGTGACATCCTTTTCCCGGAGTTGGACACAGGCGGCCCCGCCCCGGATCGCCTGGAGGACAACATCCGCCAGCGTCTTATCCCCGCACAGGCCCCGGTCCGTCACAAAATACAACCCTTTCATTCACCTATCTCGATCTTCAGCAGACGCTCGATGTCCTTCGCGGAAAGGCGGTATAGCGTATCGAGGAAGTGGAGCTGGAGGCTGCCCGGTCCTTCCGAACGGGCCACGCCGATCTCCCCGGCGATCCCCATCACGGCCATCGCCTCCGCGGCGGCAACCGCCGGGTCGGGGGTGACCGCGGCAAAGGCACCGCAGAGGGCCGTCGCCGTGCAGCCGAGGCCGGTCACGCGGGTCATCATGATGTGACCGTTGTGGACCTTGATAATCCCGGTATTTCCGATGACGTAGTCTGTCTCTCCGCTTATGCAGACGGCGCCGCCGCATTCTGCATGCAATTTTCGGCCGAGCTCTACTGCGGCGTCGGAGGAGGCGGTGCTGTCCACCCCTTTGGTCCGCCCGCTCGTTTCCAGGAGCGCCATAACCTCCGAGGCGTTCCCGCGGATGATGTCCGGGGGGACGACCCGCATCAGCTCGCGCGCCGTCCGCGTCCGGTAGGAGGTCGCGCCGGCCCCGACCGGGTCGAGAACGATCGGAATCTTCCGTGCCCGCGCCGCTTCGGCCGCCCTGAACATGGAGCGGACCCAGGCCGGGCTCAGGGTGCCGATGTTGATGACGAGGGCGGAGGCGATCCCGACCATCTCCTCCATCTCCTCTTCGGCATGGGCCATGACCGGCGAGGCGCCGATGGCGAGCAGGGCGTTGGCCGTGCTGTTCATTACTACGTAATTGGTGATGTTGTGGACGACCGGCGCCTTTTCCCGGATCGCCCGGACCGCCGACCAGACATCGTTTGCCGTGATGTTCATGAAGTAACTCCTTTCCTATGGATGCTTCAAATATTTCCCGCGGAATGCAGGGATCGGACCGGATTTTTCCGTCAGCCCTGACTGAGTGCAATTTTACGACGGTTGCGGAACCGATGCAAGCGCTGCTTATCGTTCGGAGTAGAGGAAGCCCCGCTCGCGCATCCGTTCTAAAAGCGTCTCGGCCCGGGCGGGGTTGAAGGCGACGCACTCGCAGCACTTGACCATCGTTCGGGCCGCCTGCTTCGGCGTCTTCCGCCGCAGACGCACCTCCTCGATCATTTTCCGGACGAGGTTGAAGGAGACCATCCCGTGGCCGCACATCGTGTTGAATTCCATCACCTCCCGCTCCGGCAGGCGGTCCTTCGCCCCCCAGATGCCGAGGGAATGTTCGGTGCTGTGGCGGGTGATCCCCGCCTTCCAACAGCACTCCTGCACCTCGTCCAGGAGGCCGGTGATATTGATGCAGATACCGAGATCGGCTTTGATCAGCTCCTCCACGACCTTCTGGAGGGTGTCGAGATCGGTGAAGGCGGCGGCCCCCATCGTGCAGATGATGTGGCAGTTGCCGCAGCCGACACATTTGGTCGTGTCGATATCCATAATCTTTCACCGGGGCGAGAAGTTAGTATCTGAAAGGCAGAATTGCAAGGGATTTTTCAAGCGGGTCCGTACCAGT
>JAHJQP010000078.1 GCA_018819165.1 Pseudomonadota bacterium | reverse complement strand
TTGTTCATGTCGTCGAAGACGCCCAGCCGGCTCTTGTCGTCGATGGCCTTCTGCACCTCCGGCGGCGGCGTGATCGAGTTGATGTAGAGGTCCGCGAGTCCCAGGCCGAATTGCTCAAAGTCGTTCCGGAGGAGCTCTTTGAGCTCCCCGGACAGTTCGTCGTATTTCGCGGGGAGAGCGAAGATCGTATCGATCTTCTCCCCCATAAAGTCGTTGAAACGGGAGACGATCACCCGGTTCAGGTACTCCGCGATCGCTTCCGTCGTATAGATCCCCTGAGTTCCGACGAGGCTGTTGATGAACAGGAGAGGCTGGATGATCCGAAGGTTGAAGACGCCGAAGGCCCGCAGGCGGATGAGGCCCAGCTCCCTGTCCCGGAAGGCGACCGGGTCGCGGGTTCCCCAGGTGAGGTTGGGGAATACCTTCATGTTCGCGAAGTAAACCTCCGCGCGCAGGGGGCTCGTCATCCCCCATGGGAGGCTCAGGATCTTCGTCAGGAGGGGGATGTTGGCCGTCTTGAGGGTGTGGCGCCCCGGACCGAAGGCGTCATAGGCCTTGCCGTTGTAAAAGAAGACGGCTGCCTGGCTCTCCCGGACGGTCATCTGGGCGCCCCATTTGATCTCGCCGGAACCGGTCTCGGGGATCCGGTGGACCAGCTCTTTCCCCGATTCGTCGAACCACTCGATGACCTCCAGAAACACGACATTATTCGTTCCCATGGTTCACCTCTGCGGATAGGTCAGAGAAAAGAGGTTTGCAGGCCTCGCTCGCCAACGGGTCGAAACTATAGAAGAGCCATTCGGGGAAGTCAAGGGAGACTTGATCATCCCCCTGTTTGCTATTTTAACGGGAATATTGTAGAGATGCTCCATGAAAACGACGCCGGCCGAATATGCGGGTATCTATCAGGGGATGGCGCTGATCGCCGATCCCATCTACCGCTACGCATCTTTCACCGTGCCTGCGGCGGACGGGGGGGGCGAGAAGACGGAAAAGGACCTGATCGATTCCCCCTGGGTCCAGCGTCTCCGCCGGATCTACCAGCTCCAGAGCGCGCGGTGGGTCTATCCGGCAGCCGAACACACGCGTTTCCAGCATTCCCTGGGGACGATGCACATGGCAGGCGAGTTCGGAAGGCACCTCTACCCGTCGCTGAAAGAGGTCTGCCCTGACGTTCCCTCCCTGAACTATGTGGAGGAGCTGCTCCGCGTGGCCGGTCTCCTCCACGACGTGGGACACGGACCCTACGGCCACTTCTTCGACGACCATTTCCTGGACGGGTACGGCCTCACCCATGAGGACCTGGGGAGACTGATCATCGTCCGGAAGCTGGGACGGGTGATCGACCGCATCCGGCGGAGCCCGTCGGGACCCTTTGCCGAGGGCGAGGCGCTTGATCCGGCAGCGGTGGCCTTCCTGATCAGGATGCCGGATGAGCGCGACAGCGCCATGCCCAGGTGGCTCCAGCTCCTGCGCCAGCTCTTTTCGGGAACCTATACCGTGGACAACCTCGATTACGTCCAGCGCGACGCCTTCATGACGGGGTTTTCCCTCGACATCGTGGACATCGCCCGGCTCCGTTTTTACACCTTCTTCACGAAAGCCGGACTCACCCTGCACCAGGCGGGCGTCTCGGCGCTGAGCCGTTTTCTGAATGCAAGATTGAACCTCTATTCCAACGTTTATTTCCACCGGACCACGCGGGCGCTCGACCTGCACCTGCAGGAGATATTCCGGGACACGATGGGGCTGATTCTGCCGGCGGACCCAGGCGAGGACCTGGAGGTGTATCTCGGCTGCGACGAATGGCGCCTCTTCTCCGAGGTCAGGGAATGGATTCACAGCAAGGATCCGAAGAGGCGGAAGCTGGGACGGGAATGGGGAAAGCTCCACCGCCGCGAGGTCAAGTGGAAAATGTCCTTCTCGGCGGAGATCTCCATCGACCAACTCCAGAAGGGGACCCGTTTCTCCAGTGCAGGCGACTATGAGAAGCAGATCCGATCCTGCCTCCCCGGCGCCCTGAAGAACAAGCCTTTCCGCGTCGATATGGCGACTCAGGACCCGCGTCCGATCAATCCGATGGCCGATACTGAAAAGCGGGTCAACATCTTCAACCCCGCGACGGGGGCCACCTCTCCCGAACCCCTCCGGGACATCTATCGCTTCATCCCGGCCCGGGTCGTCCATTTCCGGGTTTTTTCCCTGAACCACGACCACGACGAGGTCCTCGCCCGGGCGGCGGAGAGGGCCCTCGACACCGTGGAAGGGGCGTCTAAGACGAATATCTGATGGCGATCGATCCGGAAACCACCGACATCACGCTTTTTGTCCGCACTTCCGCTGAAGAGGTCGCCCGGTGGAACCGCCGGCGCATCGTCGAGGCGCTGATCCGCGAGACCGGGATCGACGGAGAGACCGCCGAGGCGATCAGCCGGGAGGTGGAGAAACAGATCTTCTCCTCCGGGATCAGCCTGCTCACTACGGCGCTCATCCGGGAGCTGGTGGATGCAAAGCTCATTGAAAGGGGCCTGGAACAGGCGAGACGGCTGCACGCCCGTCTCGGTTTTCCCCTCTACGACGTCCGGCAGCTCATCTTCCATCGGAACAAGGAAAACGCCAATGTTCCCCACGCCCCCGAAGGGACGAGCCTGTCTCTCGTCGAGGGGATCAAACGCGAATACGCCCTCCACGACGTCTTCTCCAGGGAGGTGGGAGACGCCCATGTCTCCGGGGATATTCACCTGCACGGCCTTGGCTATATAGACCGGCCTTACAGCTCCTTCCAATCCCTGGAGTATCTCAAGCGGTTCGGCCTGTGTCTTCCCCACTCCGTGACGGTCGCCGGCCCGGCTCGGCATGCGGAGGTCCTGCTCGCCCACATGGTGCGTTTCGGGGCCTCCCTCCAGGGGCATTTCGCCGGCGTCATAGGCTGGGATGCGGTCAATCTCTCCTTCGCCCCCTATCTGACGGGGATGGGAGACAGGGAGATCGAACAGTTTGCCCAGATGCTGATCTACGAATTCTCCCAGCTCACCTCCGCCCGGGGTGGGCAGGCCATGTTTACCGACATCCACCTCTACTGGGAAGTTCCCCCCATTCTTGCCGACCTCCCTGCCGTCGGTCCCGGCGGCAGGCCCACCGGCCGCACCTGCCGTGAATACGCGGGGGAATCCCGGCAGCTTGCCCGGGCGCTGATGGCCGTCTATCGCCGGGGGGACGCCATGGAGAAGCCGTTCGTCTTCCCCCGGCCGGTCATCCACATCACGGAAGAATTCTTCCGTACGCCCGGTCACGAGGGTTTCCTGGAGGAGGCCTGCGGCGCTGCGGCCGCGATGGGGAATCCCTGCTTTGTCCTCGACCGGGAAAAAGGCGCACGGATCGCCCACTGCGGCTGCATGAATTTTGGAGGAGAGACGGCGGAAGCCCGTGGAGAACCCTGGAGGCGGCGGTGCGCGTCGATCCAGAACGTCACGCTGAACCTCCCGCGCCTCGGCTACCGGGCCGGTATGGACGACAGGAAGCTCTTTACCCTCCTGGATGAACTCATGGTCCTCGCGGTGAAGGCCCACATCCAGAAGCGCGACTTCATCGAAAACCTCCTCTCTCTTGGAGATGCCGGTCCGCTGGCCATGCTTGCCATGCAAAGCGACGGCTCTTCCTATCTCCATTTGAACGACGCCATTTATCTGATCGGGATTACCGGACTCAATGAGCTCGTCCAGATCCGGGAGGGCCGGCAATTGCATGAGTCCGATGACGCCCTGGCCTGGGGCCTTGAGGTGATCGGACATATGCAGGGGGAAGCCGAAAAGCTCTGCGAAGTTCACGGGATGCAATTTGTTCTGGAGCAGACGCCCGCAGAGACCACCGCCTACCGCTTCGCCCGCCTCGACCTGAAACACTTTTCCCCCCTGCCGGGCCGATATGTCCGGGGCGATCTGGCGCGCGGGGAGATCTACTACACGAACTCGACCCACCTTAACCCTGCGGCGCCGGTCGACCCGCTGACCCGGGTGAGGATGGAAGGGCTCTTTCACCCCTTCTTCCGGGCGGGGGCCGTGACCCATGTGGAGCTGGGCGACGCTTCGCCCGCGGCGGCCGCCCTTGCCGGATTTATCGTCCGGGCGTTCCGGGAGACGCTGAACAACCAGATCATTTTCTCTCCAGAATTCACTTCATGCAAGAGCTGCGGCGCCACGATGCGGGGGCTCCGGGAAAAATGCCTGCATTGCGGAGCGGAAAATTGCGAAGGGCTGGCAAGGATCTCCCAGTATTTCAGCCGGGTCTCCGGCTGGAATCGGGGAAAGAAGGCCGAACTCCGGGACCGGAACCGTAACGAAGACGCCTTCCCCGCCGGACCCCTTTCCTGAGTCCGCACTTTCACTCCCCGTTTATGGACTTTAACCAGAGACTTAGCGATCAGTGCCGACGTGAACGAGTAAGCCTGAACGAGAATTTCCGTTTTTGCCTGATCGATCTTGGTCCAGCAGGGGAACCAGAGATCATGTTTGTCGCTGGAGGGGATCGCGAAGCTCAGGGATGTGTTCTCCTCTACTGGGTGATGCTCAAGACCAAGCGACCCTCGACGATCCCCCTCTTGACCGGATGCTGCTCCTGAGCCGTCGCCGCCGGCACATGTTTCGATACGTAGTTATAGGCTTCGTCCACCGTCACCAATCCGTCACTGTCCATATCCGCCTTCCCCTGCAGCCCCTGGAGCAGAAAATAGGTAAACACACCATGCTGCAACTCATCTTTTTCAGCGCTGACCTCGTTAGCCCCGCTGGCGGTCATGATCACGCGTCCTTTACCGCCGGCGATCCGATCAATAAAGGCTTCGGAAATGCTGGCCCGCATGCCGTCCATCCCGATAGTCCGCCCCCCGCTGGCGCCGCTGTAACAGGCGTCGGCAATAAAAATCAGCCGCTCTGACCGTATCCGGTGAAAAATCCTGGAAAGCTCTTCCATGGGAAGCGCCGTGGCGTAAAGGTCCTTTAGGTCCACATCAAACGGCAACAGATACTTCTCCAACCCATCGCCGTCC
>JAHJQP010000077.1 GCA_018819165.1 Pseudomonadota bacterium | reverse complement strand
TCCCCACGGCGCCCGGCTTCATCGGAAACTGGCATTACTTCTGCATCCTCGGCCTCAGTATCTTCGGCATACCCAAAACTGACGCCCTTACCTTCGCGATCATCTATCACTTCCTTTCCATCGGGATCGTGATCGTCTTAGGACTGATCTTTCTCCCCTTCAACCGCTTCTCCGTTTCCGATCTCCGCCGGCAGGCGCGGTCGGATACCAAGTTGCATTCAAAAGGATAACGAGGCGGCAAGGAGGAGGCGACCCGGGCGTATATAGAAAGTCGTCGAGGAGCCGACGACGCAGCCAACAAAGTCAGCCGGGTGAAGGCGACTTGGTTTTAGGCGCCGGATAGTTTCCCGTTCAGGAATTTCCTTTGACCTCCAGACCATAGCCCTTGATCTTCTTGTGAAGGTGGCTCCGCTCCAGGCCGATCGCCTCGGCAGTTCTGGAGATGTTCCCGTCGAACTCCTGGAGTTTGCGGATGATGTATTGCCGCTCGAAATCCTGTTTCGCGCCCCGGAAGGAATCGGACGTGATATCCGGCTCAAAGGCAGCGGTCTCCGCTTTCCTTTCCTCGAACAGTGGGGGGATATCGCCCTTGGAAATGACTGTGGCCGGCGTAGTGATGATCAGCCGCTCGATGATGTTCTTCAGTTCCCTGACATTTCCCGGCCAGTCATGCCTCATCAGAACGGCCATCACCTCGTCTGTGATCCGCTTTTCCGTCTCACCTTCCTTGAAGGCAAAATCTTTGAGAAACCGGTCGATGAGCGGGGGGATATCCTCTTTCCGGTCGCGCAGCGGGGGGATCCGGAGCGGGATGACGTTCAGACGGTAGAAGAGATCCTGCCGGAACCGACCTGCCTCCATCTCCTTTTCCAAGTCTTTGTTGGTGGCGGCCAGCACCCGTACATCGGTGGGGATGAGCCTGCTGCCTCCGACTCGTTCGAACTTCTTTTCCTGGAGGATCCTGAGCACTTTGGCCTGGGCCTTGAGACTCATGTCGGCCACCTCATCGAGGAAGATCGTCCCTTCATTGGCGAGGTCGAACTTCCCCCGCTTTTTTGCCGTGGCCCCCGTAAACGCTCCTCTTTCATGGCCGAATAGTTCACTCTCGATCAGGTCTTCCGGTATTGCTGCGCAGTTTACCTCGATGAAGGGCTTCTGGGCTCTCCGGCTCTGGCGGTGGAGGGAACGGGCCACCAGTTCCTTTCCCGTCCCGTTATCTCCCATGATCAGGATCCAGGCATTGGTCGGGGCAACGATGCCGATCATCTCCTTGAGCTCCTGGATCGAACCGCTGTTGCCCGTCAGTTCGTATTCGTGTCTGACCTTCTGTTTGAGGAGAAGATTTTCCTCCTCCAGACCGGCGAGGGCCAGGGCATTGTTGACCGCCAGGATCACCTTTTCGAGCGAGAGGGGCTTTTCGATGAAATCGAAGGCCCCGAGTTTGGTCGCCTTCACCGCCGTTTCGATGGTGCCGTGGCCCGACATCATGACGACCTGGACCTGGGGATAAGAACCCTTGATTGCCTTGAGAACATCAATCCCGTCCATGCCCGGAAGCCAGATGTCCAGAAGGACCAGGTTGGGCAGCTCCTCCTCCACGACCCGCAGAGCCTCTTCGCCGCTCCCGGCGGCGACCGTTTCATACCCCTCGTCGGCCAGGATCCCTTCCAGGGTCTGACAGATGCTTTCTTCATCGTCCACAATCAGGATTGTCTTGTTCATCGCCTTGCTTTTGCTGTCCTTTTCCTCCCTCCCCCCTGAAAAAGGAGAGAAAACGTTGACTGTTCCTACTCCGTGTCGGGTACGGGAAGTTCGAAGGCCACGACGGTTCCTGCGGGAGAGTTGTCCATGACGCTGACCTGGCCATGATGATCGGCAATGATGGAATCGACGATCGCCAGCCCCAGTCCCGTTCCCGACCGTTTCGTGGAAAAGTAGGGTTCAAACATCTTTACCTTATAACCGGGCGGAATGCCACAGCCGTTATCGGCCACCTCCGCCAGCGCCTTCCGCCCATCCCTGTTAAAGGCGGTCCTGATTTCGATCCTGCCGCCCTGACTGCCGACTGCCGCTACGGCATTGTCCAGCAAATTGACCATTACCCGCCGGATCTGCTCCGGATCGAGCATCAGTTGCGGGATGTCGGCGCCTTGCTGAAAATCGAAGACGATCTCCTTATGCGCATCTTGAAAGAGGATCACAGGATCGCGGATCGCCTCATTGAGGTCATGGAGCGCCAGGCTCGTGACCGGGAGCCGAGCATAGCGGGAAAATTCGTTCACGAGGTTTTTCAGGACCTCAACCTGATCGATGATCGTCTTGGTGCATTCCTGAAAGACACCACCATCATCCCCCAGCCGATCGCCATACTTTCTCTGGAGCCTTTGCGCGGAGAGCTGCACCGGGGTGAGGGGGTTTTTGATTTCATGGGCCATCCGCCGAGCAACTTCGCGCCATGCCGCCGCCCGCTCCGCCCGCTGCAGCTGGGTAAGATCTTCGAACACCACTGCCATACCCATGTCATTCCCCTCGTCGTCATGAATCATCGTAATCGTCATGAGCAGGGTCATCGTCCGGTCCCGGAGGGTCAGATCAATCTGTTTTGCGATAAAGCTTTCGCCGCGTTCGCGCATCTCCCGGAGAACCTCCTCGGCCATCACGCGGTGTTCGGGGATGAGAACCTCTTCATAACGCCGGTTCAGGACCCTCTGGGGTGAGATGCCGAGCATCCTCTCCGCGGCCCGATTGATCGTGGTAATGATGCCGCTCCTGTCGACTGAGATGACACCGGCGGAAACGTTACGCAGGATTGTTTCCGTATACTTCCGCCGCTGTTCCAGGTCCAGGTTTGCCTGTTCCAGACCCTGATTGCTCCGCTTGAGATCCCTCGTCATCTGGTTGAAAGAATCAACGAGGACGCCGATCTCGTCATCGGCGACGATATCGATCTGATGGTTCAGATCCCCCTGAGCGATCTTCCGGGTTGCCTCGGCCAGATCCTGGATCGGGACGGTAATCCCTTTGGCAAGGTAGAGACCGAACCAGGTCGCCGAGAAGATGATCAGAAGCATCGCGATGAAAAGCGTGATGATGTAACCAAACTTGATCGGCGTCTTGAGGAGCGTAAGCTGCCGGTACTCTTCTGACGTCTTGGAGATCACGGTGATCTTGTCGACCAGACCGTCCGGGAAGTAATAGCTGGCCATGACGAATCCGATAACCTCCTTCGGGCTCGCCAGTGAATAAATGGGGACGGCACCCCGGATCAGATCGCCGCCCCCCGCCTGCTCAATCGTGGTCACCTCTTTGCCGACGTAGAGATCCTCCCGCGACTTCGGGGAGAGGGGTTTGGGAACCATCTGCGGCCGTTCCTGATCCCGGACGACCACATTCCCCTTCTGGTTCTCGATATGAACCTCAAGCATGTTCAACTTGTGCGTCTTGTGCCGCCGCTCGACCAGGGCCTTCAGGTAAACGGACTTTTCCCCCTCGTAGAGGCCGTTTCGGGTTATATCCGCGCTGAGCTGGCGGGCATAGTACTTCGCCTGATCTGCTGATTGCTGGTAGTAGATCTGGGCGACCTCCAGGGTCCGGTTCAGGGCGTCGCCGATCCGCATGCTGAACCAGTTGTCGATGCTGTAGGAGAGAAAGTTGATCGAAACGAGAAACAGCAGGACCGTCGGGATGAGGGACAGGCCGACGAAGGCAGCAACCAGCCTGGTCCGGAGTTTAGAGCCGGCGATCCCGCGCCGCCGTTCGTAGATCAGCTTCACGAGATTCCGAACGATCAGGAAGATGAGCAGGATGATCAGGATGATGTTGATATTGATCAGACCGAAGATGAGGGCATTCCCTGAGAGGGGAAGAACGACCGCCTCGCCGCGGAAAATGCGGCTCTCGAGATAGGTTACGACGGCAATCAGGATCACTGTTACGAAAATGATGATCCACTCCCGTCTACGCCTTCTCGCTTCCTGCGGCGTCAACTTCACCGGCCTGCGGACTTTTTTCATCAGTAGAAGAACCCCTCTCGGTACCAGTCGGTTTCGAAGTCCCAGAGTGAGACGAAGGAAAAGACATATTCCATGTGGAGCGGCAGGCGGACCTTGTCCAGTTTCGCCTTAATCCTGACATAGTAGTATTCGTTTCTTTTCAGCGATTTCATCGGCGCCACAGGGAAACCATTCAGATCGGCCATCGCCCGCTTGGCGCTTTCATAATCCTCGAATGACGTCGGTTCCTTATCGCTGTCTGAATAAACATAAAAGAGCCGCTTGACATTGTCGTATTTGATTGTATTCCCGACGGTCAAACGGGCAAGCTTTTTGTCCAGCCAAAACGGACGTTCCTGGTAGAGTTCCATGAGAAAGGTAAACGTGGTCGGGACACCCGCCAGGATTGCGGCCTCCATATCCTTCGTGAAACAGTTCGTCACCCGGGCGTAGACCAGGAGATGTGTCGCATTGTTTGTCACAAAACCATTGATGGTCGACTCATCCGCACGGAGAGAAAAAGGGAAAGCCAGGAAAAGCGCAAGGATGAGGCATATGGATAAGAACACGGTCTTTCTCTGCATGGATATCCCTTATCGCACCATAACACCGTCAAACCGACGCTAAGAGCAACCCCGCATATGACGGAAAAGATAGATTATTTATGTTATTTTAAATGTTTGGCAGGTATACTAAGAAAGTGACGGTGAAAAAGCAAGACCTATTTGTATCGATTTGTGCCGCGGGCAGGATTGGGGGGAGGTGAAATCAACCCCTTAAACGACCGGGGGTATTGCCTGAACCGAGTCCAGCACCCGGAACGAAGGAATGCGCAGAGACGCGATCTCATCGAACACACCCTTGCTGAAACGGCTCACCATCGTCCAGCATTCCCTCCGGACCATCAGCTCCTTCAGGAGGAGATTATTCAGGCGGTGCCCCGATTTGTGAGCGACAAAATGACCGATGATCGGAATGCCTAAAAGAGAAAGGTCGCCAATCGCGTCGAGAATCTTGTGTTTCACAAATTCATCCGGACACCGGAGGCCCTCCTTGTTGATGATCCGGTGATCATCCAGGATGATAGCGTTTTTCAGGGATCCCCCAAGGGCCAACCCCCTGGCCTGAAGATATTCGACATCCTTCAGAAAGCCAAATGTTCTCGCCGAGCAGATCTCCTCCTCATAGGAAACATCCGAAAGGCTCATTTGATACGTCTGCACGCCGATGGATGGATGACTGAATTCGATCTTATAGGTGATCCTGAAATCAGGCGACGGTAGGAGCATGGCCGTGCTCTCCCCATCGGAGACGGAGACCTCTTTTTTAATCACAAGGAGTTTCTTGCACTTTCCCTGAACCTGCGTGCCGACATCCTTGAGGAGATCAACGAAGGGGCGAGCGCTGCCGTCCATGATCGGTATCTCCGGGGCATCCACTTCGACCACTGCATTGTCCACCCCCATACCGCTGAAGGCGGACATCAGATGCTCGACGGTGGAAACGGTAACGCCGTTAAGACCAAGGGTCGTCGCCAGCGTCGTGTCTCTCACGTTGCGGACATCCGCCTTGATCCAATTATTGACGGCCAGATCCCTGCGGACAAAGACGATCCCCTTATCAACAGCGGCCGGCCTGATCACCATGCCGACCTTCCTTCCGGAATGTAAACCTACGCTTTTGCAGCTTATTTCGTGCTTGACCGTTCTCTGTAAAAACATGCTCACCTATTTTCTGTTCTGGAGGTTCATCAGCCGGATGCAAGACCATCTGCTTAGTTTTCGGAAACAGCAATATTCGTACCATTATCGGACAGTCAACCGCTAATATTTATCACGGCCTAACCGATCAGAACTACGACTGTTCACCTGCGGCAACTTATTCCCGACTCGGTAAATACGGGGGGCCACCCAGGACTGTGTTGGAAGAGACACACTTGGCGCCCGGCCGGTCGCTAAAACCGGTGGCGCTTCGGGTTCGCCTACCCCGCCTGGTGGTTTCCGCGATCATCCTTCCGCGGCGGGGGGCAGAATCTCTCTTTTTCGCTGTAGATGCAGCCGCAATAGGATTGACGGTACATCCCCAGTTCCTTCGAGATCCGGACCCCCTCGGACCAGCCTGCGCGAAAATCCAGGTAGAGGAAGGGAATCCCCTGCGTCCCGGCCACGCTCTCACCGATGCTCCGGATGAGATCGTGCTTCTGAAAGCGGCTGTAGAGGAGGGTAGTCGTAAAGGCGTCGAATCGGTCCCTTCTGGCGATCCGTGCCGTCTGGGAAAGACGGAGATGGTAACAGCTCCGGCACCGCTCCTCCTCGCGGAAGGCCACCTGTCGAAAAAACTCCTCGAGGGGGTATGCCTCCTCCCGGATAACGCGCATCCCTACATGACCGGCGTATGCATCGAGCGTCTCGAGGCGTTTCCGATACTCTAAATAGGGGTGGATGTTCGGATTGTAAAAGAGTCCGCAGACGTCGTGCCCCCCGTTTCTCAGGATCCGGAGAGAGTAGATTGTGCATGGCGCACAGCAAATATGCAGTAAGATTTTCACCGCCAATTCACAAGCCGGCCTCTCTCAGAAGATCTCCTTCTGGTTGCCGCCGATCCAGCGCCTGCTGAAATGTTCGTAGGCCCTCCTGGTCGCGATTCGTCCCCGCGCCGTCCGCTGGAGATAACCCTCCTGGATCAGAAACGGTTCATAAACATCCTCGATCGTCACCCTTTCTTCGCCGATGGCCGAAGATAGGTTGTCGATCCCCACGGGACCGCCGTCGAATTTATCGATTACGGTAAGCAGAATGGTGCGGTCCATCTGATCGAACCCTTTCTCATCCACCTCGAACATCTCGAGGGCAGCCACCGCCACCTCCCGGGTGATCTTTCCTTCGGCCTTGACCTGGGCAAAGTCCCGGACCCGGCGGAGCAGACGGTTGGCGATCCGCGGCGTCCCCCGGGAGCGGCAGGCCATCTCGGCCGCTCCGCCATCATCTATATCGACGGAGAGGATCTTTGCCGACCGGCGGATGATGACGGCGAGCTCCGCCGGGGTGTAAAAATCTAAGCGGAAGCTCATGCCGAAGCGGTCGCGCAGCGGGGAGGTGAGAAGCCCGGCCCGGGTTGTAGCCCCGATCAGGGTAAATTTCGGGATCTCCAGTTTCATCGACCGCGCCGACGGTCCCTGGCCGATGAGGATGTCGATGTGAAAATCCTCCATGGCCGGATAGAGAATCTCCTCCACCACATGCGACAGGCGGTGGATTTCGTCGATGAAGAGGATGTCCTGTTCGTGCAGATTCGTCAGAATCGCCGCCAGATCGCCCGGCCTTTCGACCACCGGTCCCGACGTCACCTTGATATCCACCCCCATCTCCCGGGCCATTATATAGGCCAGGGTCGTCTTCCCGAGCCCCGGAGGTCCGTACAGAAGCACATGATCGAGCGCCTCCCGACGCCTTTTTGCCGCCTCGATGAAGATGGAGAGATTCTCCTTGATCTTCTCCTGACCGATATATTCGGCAAGGTTTTTAGGACGGAGGGAGATCTCATATCCATTGTCCTCTTCGATCCCCTGCGGGACAGTCAGCGGATTCTTGACTGAGATACTTACGGAATCAGACTTTTTCACGGCAACCTTCCATCCTCCCGTTTTTTCGGAGCTCCGGCCGTAAACGTTCTCAACCTGCCAGGGTCCTGAGCGCCTGTTTCAGAAGCTGATCAAGGGACGGGGTTTCCGGCGCCTCCCTCATGATCCGGTCGACGACATCTTTGACCGCCGAACCCTTGTATCCGAGATTAACCAGCGCCGAGAGGGCGTCCTCTTTCACCTGATCACCCGTTTTGACCGCGACTGTACAAACTGTGACGTCATCCCTTACGAGCTTGGCCGCTTTGTCCTTCAGTTCGAGGATCATCCGCTCCGCCGTCTTTTTGCCCACACCGGGGATGCCGGTCAGGCGCTTCAGATCTTCCTCCGTAACGGCCCTGACCAGTTCTCCGGCAGCGATGCCGGAGAGGATATTGACGGCCAGCTTGGGGCCGATCCCGCTGACGGATATCATCATCTGAAAAACCTCCCGCTCCTCCCGGGTATGGAATCCATAAAGGCTGATGGCATCCTCCCGGACATGGGTATGGACATGGAGAACCACGGGCTGGTCCTCTTTGGGAAGCTCATAGAATGTGCTCAGGGGAACAATGATACGATAACCAGTACCGTGGACATCCACGACGCAGTGGGTGACCGATTTTTGAATGAGAATTCCACTGATCCTGGCGATCATGTCAGATGGGGTCCGCCTTCATGAAATTGATGTGACAGATGGCAACGGCGAGAGCATCGGCCGCATCGGGCGGCGGGAGCTCCGAAAGATTCAGGATCGCTCTGACCATCATCTGGACCTGCCCCTTTTCCGCCCGGCCATAACCGACGACGGCCTTTTTGATCTCCAGGGGGCTATATTCATAAACCGGGCTCACACTATGCTTCCCCGCCAGGATCGCCACCCCTCGGACATGGCCCTGCCTGATCAGGCTCCTGACGTTCTTACCGTAGAAGATATCCTCAACGGCCAGCGCATCCGGCGCCGCCTTCCGGATCACCTCCCGGAGGCCGTCATAAACGGTCTGCAGGCACGCTGAAAGCAAAGCCCCCTTAACCGGCCTGATTTCCCCATGCACAACCCAGCGCAGGCCGTTTCTGGCCTTCTCGACCACACCGTAGCCCGTCACATGACTGCCCGGATCTATGCCCAATACCCTGAACGTGTCGCCCCCCTTCGCGCTACCGCAGCCATTCATTTTTTCCGAATCACCATCCCCTTATGCTGCTCGTCCATGCAGGCTTTTACGGCTACTGGCTTAACTTTTCCATGACCTCATCGGAGATGTCGAAGTTGGCATAGAGGTTCTGGACATCGTCATTGTCCTCCAGTTTTTCCATCAGCTTGAGCATCTGCTCGGCTTTCCCCGCTTCCAGCTTTATTGTATTCTGGGGAATCATTCCGACACGCGCCTCCAGATACTTCCACCCCTTCTGATCGATAGCCCTCTTGACCGCCTCAAATGCCAGGGGGTCGGTGATCACCTCCCACTCGGTTTCCTGATCCCGGACATCGTCTGCCCCTGCTTCGAGGGCGCTCTCCATCAAGGCGTCTTCGCTAACCGCCTTCTTGTCGAAGACGATGCTTCCCTTTTTGTCGAACATCCAGGCTACGCAGCCGTTCTCACCGAGGTTTCCTCCGTGCTTGGAGAAGATATGTCTGATCTCCGCCACTGTCCTGTTTTTATTGTCCGTCATCACCTCGACTATCACCGCGACTCCAGCCGGTCCGTATCCCTCATAGGTAACCTCCTCATAGGCGGCCCCACCGCCCAGCTCTCCCGTTCCCTTCTTGATGGCCCGGTCGATGTTGTCCTTGGGCATGTTCTCTTCTTTTGCCGCCATAACGGCCGACCGCAGGCGGGAATTTCCTTCGATATCGCCCCCCCCGAGTCTGGCCGCAAGGGTAATTTCCTTGATCAGCTTTGTAAAGATTTTCCCGCGCTTCGAATCGACGGCGCCCTTTTTTCTTTTGATCGTGCTCCATTTTGAGTGGCCTGACATGCCTTTCTTTCTCCTGTTACAGATTTTAAAAACCGCTTTGCTTAAATAGCACAAGCCCTCGCGGGTGTAAAATAAAAAAAGCCCCTTCCAAAGGAAGGGGCTTTTGAATTAGATTCCGGCGGCACCTACTCTCCCACACAGTCTCCCATGCAGTACCATCGGCGCTGAAGAGCTTAACTTCCGTGTTCGGAATGGGAACGGGTGGATCCTCTCCGCTATAGCCACCGAAATATCTCTATGATTGCTACAATTG
>JAHJQP010000076.1 GCA_018819165.1 Pseudomonadota bacterium | reverse complement strand
GTGCTTTTTTTACCTTATCCAAATCTTCCGGGTAGATGCTGAGCAGGACACTCTTGGCCGTTACCTCCCGGCCGCCTTCCGCGTCAATGCCGTAGAATTCACGGTACGTGTTGTTGATAAAGACAAACCGGCGGGTCGTAAGATCGTATCGGTAAATCATGTCCCGTGACCGGTTCGCGAGTCTTCGAAATTCTTCCGAGATCAGCTGGGGGGCTGCCCCCTTCTCGTATGCTGCCAGCTTCAACTCGAGATCTTTTATCTTTGTGGCAAGCTTCTTGTTGGCGGGATTCGAACTCATGGCAATACCTCTCTCATGGGGAAGGAAGATAATTTGAGTCGAGTAGACCGGTTTCTCCGGATAGTTGAGGTTTGTTTTCTCCGTTAGCCGCCTGGTTCCTCGACGGCGCACGCAGTTTCAGATAAGAATCCCCTTACGAAGTTTTTGGAGTATATTGGAGTATAAGGGAAGATATGTTTGTATGTCAACACAATTTTGATTCACCGCGAGAAGGGCGCAGGCCGGCACGAGCCGGGACGAAAAGGAGCGGAATCTTTCGATCAGGACGCGATGAACCTTGTAACCCATTTGTAGAAAACCCCGTTCAAAGCTCTATTCAAAAATCCGCAGCCGTTCATAGGTCCCGGCCTCCTGGTCGTACAGGGCGCACTCGCCGTCGTCCGCAGCGCCGACGACGAGGATGTGGCGTTCGGTTTGCTTCAGAATGACCGGCCGTCCGGCCTGTACCGACTCCCGCGTCACCCGTCCGGCTGCCTTCCGGAAGAGGATGGGAAGATGGGAATGGCCGCAGAAGAGGATCTCGAAATCCGTTTCGGCGAAGAGCTGCACCGCCCGCAGGGTGTTTCCGATGTCGATCGGCACGTAGAACGAGCGGATGGAGTCGAAGGGGAGCGAATGGGCAAAACGGAGTCCGTCCACCGCCCGCGTGATGGGGACGGTCCTCAGGAAGGCCAGCGTTCTCTCCCCATCCGGGCCGGCCGGCCGGCGAGTCTCGGCCAGCATGTTCTCCACGAGGAAGTCGTTGTTCCCCTTGACGGCTAAAACGCCGTGCTCCCGGAGGAGATTGATCATCGTCGCCGCCCGGTCGTGGCGGACCGAGTCGCAGAAGTCGCCGAGATGGACGAGAAGATCGGCGCCGCGCCTCTTAAGGAGGCAGATCACCTGCTCCGTTGCCTCCAGGTTGCCGTGGCTGTCGGCGATCAGGCCGATGCGTTTCCGATCCGAGTCCGTCATTTTCTCACTCCCCGCGGTTCAGTCGCCTGCACTTTTTCAGCTCTGCCATCGATGGATCATCCATTCCTTTTGGATTATCGCTTTTCCGGCTGCTTTGCAAAAGCCTTGATGAGCTGGAAGAATTCCCCGGAGAAGGCCATCAGCGCCTGGTTGCGGCTCTCGAAATCCACGGCCGCCGCGAGCGACGGCGCGTCGATGTTCCGGTCGAGGGCCCGCTTGGTCAGCCTGAGCCCGCCGGGGCTCTTGGCGGTCATCTGCCGGGCGCAGGCCAGGGCGGTTTCGAGGAGCGATTCCGGCGGGGCGATCCGGTTCACCAGGCCGATCCGCTCCGCCTCCTCGGCGGGGACCTTCCGGCCCGTGTAGAGGATCTCGGCCGCCGGGGAGAGGCCGATGAGACGGGGGAGAAGGTATGTGGCCCCCAACTCGCTGCCGGAAAGGCCGACGTTGATGAAGGAGTTGATGAAATAGGCCGCGGGCGACGCGAACCGGACGTCGCAGGCGAGCGCAAGGCAAAATCCTGCCCCTGCAGCGGGGCCGTTCACCGCGGCGATCACCGGCTGAGGGATCGCCCGGAGCCCGAGGATCGGAGCGGCATAGCGCTCCATGACGAGGTGAAGGAAGCGTTCTGGATCGGCGAAGGCCTCCGTCTCCCGGTGCGCCGTCGCGTCGCTCAGATCGGCGCCCGAGCAGAAGCCCCGGCCCGCGCCGGTGAGGATGAGGACGCGGATCGTCTCATCCTGGGCGAGGGCGGTTAGGAGCGCCTCGAAATCCTGGAGCATAACGGGGTTGATCGCGTTGAGCCGCTCCGGGCGGTTCAGAGTGACAAGCCCGATTCCCGCCTCCGGCTCCGCAAACGTCAGCGTGGCAAATGTCTTTTCAGCAATACTCAAGGTGCACCTCCTTCTAAAAAAAAGGAAAAAAAGGGGGACAGCGCCCCTATTTCCCCCCCGTTTTTTTCTGTCCAGTTCCTTCAGCTCGCGCCGCAGGATCTTGCCCACCGCGCTCTTCGGCATCTCGTCGATGAAGTCGACGATCTTCGGGACCTTGTAGGGGGAGAGCGTCTGCCGGCAGTGGGCGATGATTTCCTCCGCGTCGGCCTCCTCTCCCGGCTTGAGGACGACGTAGGCCTTCACCGTCTCGCCGCGATACTCGTCGGGGACGCCGATCGCGCAGGCCTCGAGGACCTTGGGGTGGGAGGAGAGGGCCTCGTCGACTTCCTTGGGGTAGATGTTGAAGCCGCTTGCGATGATCAGGTCCTTCTTTCTATCCACGAGGGTGAGATATCCGTCCGCGTCGAGAAAGCCGATGTCCCCCGTATAGAGCCAACCGTCCCTGAGGACCGCCTCGGTCTCCTCGGGCTTCTTGTAGTAGCCCTTCATGACCTGCGGCCCCTTGAAGCAGATCTCCCCCGCCTCGCCCGTCGGAAACTCCCGGGTCCCCGTCTCCATATCGACGATTCTGAGGTCGGTGCTGGGGAGCGGGACGCCGACGGTCCCCGGTTTTTCCTCCCCGCCCCAGGGGGTGGCCGTCCCCATCGGGGAGATCTCGGTGAGGCCGTAGACATTGATGACCGGGCCGTCCTTAAGGTTCTTGAGCTTCCTTATCACCTCGACCGGCAGCGGCGCCGCCCCGGCTAAGAACCCCTTGAGGGAGGAGAGGTTCATCTTCCGGAATTCCGCCCGGGCCAAAAGGCCGACATAGATTGTGGGAACACCGGGCAGGATCGTCGGCTTGAACTTTTTCAGGATCTCGATGATGACCTGCGGATCGGGACGCGGGACGAGGATGTCGGTCCAGCCGGTGAGGATCGATATGTTCTGCATTCCCGTCCAGCCGGCGGCATGGAAGAGGGGGAAGACGGCGAGCACGCTTTCCTGTCCGTCTTTAGCGTCTGGAAACCAGGCCCGGAGCTGCTGGGTGTTGCAGGAGATGTTCGCGTGGGTCAGCATGACCCCCTTGCTCACCCCTGTCGTCCCGCCCGTGTACAGGAGCGTCGCCACCTCCTCCCAGCGGGCGGCGTTTTCCACCGGCGTATCCGGATATTTGTCGAGCAGAGGGAGAAATTCGTACACCCCTTTCTCTTGCGGGATCTTCAGGTAAAGCTCCTTTTTTAGGTAGGGGAGGAGCTTGTTGCCCGGGAAGGGGAGGTAGTCGGTGATGTGGCAGGCGATGATCGACCGGATCCCGGTTTTTGCCTTCAGATTCAGGGCGAGGGGATAGAGGAGGTCCAGGGTGACGAGAACCGTAGAGTCGGAGTCGTTGAGCTGATAGGTGAGCTCGTGCTCGGTATAGAGGGGGTTGTTCATCACCGCCACGGCGCCGATCCGCAAAGCCGCATAGTCGGCGATGACGATCTGCGGCATGTTGGGCAGGAGCATCGCCACCTTGTCCCCGGCCTTCACCCCGATCTCCGTCAGCGCCCTTGCGAAGCGGTTCACCAGCGCCTCTAACTCCCGGTAGGCGATCCTCTTCCCCATGAAGATGAGCGCCGTGCGATCCGGGAACCGCTGCGCCGTCCGTGTCAGGACTTCCGGCATCGTCGTCCGGTCGAACGCTATCTCCCGGGGGACGCCGGCGGCGTAGCTTCTGTGCCAGCTCCTCTCAAAACTCATCGCGTTTCTCCTCGTTCAGGCCTTCAGGGCCGTCAGGATTTCCCCGATGTCGGGGAACTGCCTGATCGGATATACCTTGACCCACATGATTTTTCCCGCTTCATCGACAATGATGTTGGCCCTTTCCGAAAATCCTTCGGCTCTCAGCATTCCCAGGGATTTGGCCACCCCCCCATGGGGCCAGAAATCGGCGAGAAGCTTCGTGTTTTTGATTTTCAGGCTTCTGGCCCAGGCCGCTTTGCAGGGAACGCTGTCGATGCTCAGGCCCACGGCCACGGTGTTGAGTTTATCCAGGGCCTTTTTGCTCTTTTCCAGGGACTTCATCTGCTGGGCGCAGACGGGCGTCCAGGCCAGCGGATGAAAGGACAACAGCACCTTTTTCCCTTTGTAATCCGTCAGATGGAAGTCCTGGCCGTTCTGATTCTTTAGTTTGAAATCCTTCAACTTTTTGCCTTTTTGCGCTATTTTCTTTTCAGCCATGACGAACCTCCTTTTCCATTCACGTTGTTCATTTCCCGGAGGCTGAATAACATCAATCCTCTTTATTGGCAAGTATTTATATTCATTTCCGCTCTATCCGTCCCACGGATTCAGGTATGGTTTCATGGCAATCCCATACCGAAAAATCTCGCTCATTATTCGGACAGATTTTTGTGGAAGGTTGACCTTCCCCCCTGAACTTGGTACATACTTCGGGGTAAGGTCAAAACAACCCGGAAATGAGGGAACTTCTGCGGCGCAACGATCAGGCCGAAAATATCTGTTTACAAAATAATACTAAAATGTATTATAATGTAAACCATCATGAAGAACTACCGTGAGACATACGTCCGGAAGGCGGAGATCGCCCAGTTGATCCTTTTGCATCAACTCTACTCCCTGTCGGGAAGTCGCGAGCTGATCTTTCAGGGGGGGACGGCGCTCCGGTGGTGCTACGGAGGGATCCGGTTTTCCGAGGACCTGGATTTTGTGACGCCCCTCGGCGCCGATGAGGTTCGGGCGAAGCTGAATCGAGCGCTGAAGGCGGTGGAAAGGGAGATGGTCCCCCATTTCGGACCGGGCGCTTTGACCTCGTCCGACAAATCGACCCGGACAGATACCCTGAAGCTCTTCGTGGACTACAGGCCGGCGGCCTCCCGGGAGAAGATTTCCGTCAAGCTCGAATTCGAGGGTATCCGGAGAGACACCCTTCCGGAAACGAAGAACCATATTCTGTCGGCGCTTCCGGCCGTTTCTTACCTGATCGCCGCCGGCGATTTTCGTGTGCCGCGTCCCAATGCCGTGCTGGTGGCGGAAACCCTTCCGGAGATTCTCTCCGACAAGATCCGCGCGCTCCTGGAACGCCGTTACCTCAAGGGTCGCGATATCTTCGATCTCTGGTATCTGCGGACGGTGTTGAATGCGGCCGCCGACAAGGAGATGATCGAAAGAAAATTCAGGATGTACGCCTGGCCGTTTCAGGCCGCACGGAATCTTGATTTCTTCGCGGACCCTTCACCCGAGGTGCGGAAGGAACTGAAAACGGCGATCCGGGAGGATCTTTCCCGGTTTCTACCGCCGGAAGTCCTCGCGGTCCATCAGGCGGAAGGATACGCCTCTTTCCTCGATGTGCTCCAGTCGTTGTTTATGGAATTGCGGAAGGCGAAGGTGGCCCTGCCGTGACATCGGTGAAAATTCTCCAGCAGTTGCCGCAACTCTTCCGCTACGCCGATGTGGAGAAATTCACCGGCAACGCCAATGTCTTTCTGACGCGGGCGCTGAAAAGCGGAATGGTCGGGCGTATTGCCAGGGGGGTGTATGTCAACGCCTTCCTGAAGAATCGGCCGGAGATCGAGGAGGTCGCCTGCTTTCTCCGCACCCCGTCCTACATCTCCTGCGAGTGGGCCCTGAATCGTCACGGCGTCCTCCTGCAATCCCCGGTAGTCTGCACTGTGCTGACGCTCAGCACGGCGGTCGGTTCGGCCCGGAACCTCGAATACGGCGGGGTGACGATCGAATTTTCCCATCTTGCCGCCCGCCTTTTCACCGGTTTCGAGACCCGGGACGGCTTCAACCTGGCCCTTCCGGAGAAGGCCCTGCTCGATACAATCTATCTGCGTAAAGCGATTCCCTTTCGGGACGAGCTGGATCTCGATCTCCTGGACAAACGGAGGCTGGATCGGCTGGCAAACGACTTTCCCGGGCAAACCAGAAAGCTGGTCCATGAACTGATCTGCCCGGTTACTCCTTGACGGTTCCAGGAAAGAGTTAAAACGAACTTGGTACATTCTTCGGGGGAAGGTCCCTGTGGTCCGTCAGGAGGCGAAGGCCTCGTCGGCGATCTCCATCATGGAGACGTCCTCGCTTTTGATTGCCTTCGCCGCCGCGTCCACCTCGGGCAGAACGTGCTTGATGAAATACCGGGCCGTGGCTACCTTCCCCTCGTAGAAGAGCTTGTCGGCGCCGCCGCCGTCCGGGGCAGCGAGCTTCTCTTTTGCCACGCCCGCCTCCCAGAGGAGGAGCCACGCCGTGACGACCTGCCCCATGAGCATCAGGAAGGGATAGGCGTTTGCCACGGGGATCAGAAATTTCCCCGCCTTCCCGCTTGCGGCGAAGAGCATCGCCGTCTCCGTCAGGGTGTTCATCGCGGCCTGGACGTCGGGGGCCAGATCGGGCAGGGTCGACTGGTATTTGGCTATCGTCAAACCCATCTCGCCTAACAGGTTCACGAAGTACATCCCCTTCTTGAGCCCGAGCTTCCGGCCGACCAGGTCGAGGGCCTGGATGCCGTTCGTCCCCTCGTAGATCGAGGCGATCTTCTCGTCGCGGAGGAACTGCTCGACCGGGTACTCGGCGCAGTAGCCGTATCCGCCGTAGACCTGGATCGCCGTTTCCGTCACCCGGAATCCCATGTCGGAGCAGTAGGCCTTGCAGATGGGGGTGAGGACCTCCAGGAAGCCGTTATATTTGTCCTTTTCCGCCTCGTCGTCGGTCGCTCGGCAGCGGTCCGCGCAGAGAGCTGCAAAGTAAAGCAGCGCCCGGAACCCGTCCGTGTGGGCCTTCATCCAGATGAGCATCCGCCGCACATCGGGGTGCTGGATGATGGCCACCCGCGGTGCGGCGGGGTTCTTCATCTCCATGAGAGACGAGCCCTGGAGGCGCTCCTTCGCGTACTGAAGGGCGTGGAGGTAGGCGATGGAGGCGCTGGAGAGGGACTGGATACCCACGCCGATCCGGGCGCCGTTCATCATCTGGAACATGATCTTCATTCCCTGGCGCTCCTCGCCCAGGAGTTCCGCGCAGCATTCCCCGTTGTCGCCGAGGTTGATCGTGCAGGTGGCCGAGCCGTGGAGCCCCATCTTCTCTTCGATCGACCCGATTGTGAAGTCGTTGCGCTTACCCGCCGAACCGTCGTCGTTGATGATGTACTTGGGAACGAGGAAGATCGAGATCCCGCCCGTCCCCGGGGGGTCCCCTTCGATCCTGGCGAGGACGGGATGGATGATGTTCTCCATGAGATCGCTGTCTCCCGCCGTGATGAAAATCTTCGTCCCCTGGAGGCGGAAGGTCCCGTCCGGTTGCCGGATGGCCTTGGTTTTCAGGTTTCCCACGTCGGTCCCGGCGCCCGCCTCGGTCAGGGCCATCGTCCCGCCCCACTCGGAGGCGTGCATCTTTGGGAGGTATTTCTTCTTCTGCACCTCCGTTCCGTAGACCTCGATGAGGTGGGCGGCCCCTTCGGTCAGGGAGACGTAGTTGACGAAGGCGGTATTGTGGCTGAACCACTCCTTGGCGGCCACGGAGATAACAAGGGGGAACCCCTGGCCGCCGGCCTCCGGAGAGACGCTCATCGTCCCCCAGCCCCCCTCGCGGTAGATCTGCATGCAGCGGTGGTAGCACTTGGGGACAAAGACGTTCCCCGCCTCCAGGCGGCACCCCTCCCGGTCCCCCTCGGCGAGGGTGGGGAAAATGGCGCTCGTGGCGAACTTCTCCGCCTCGTTGAGGGCCATGTCGAACATGTCCCGCGAAAAGTCGGCGTAGAGCGGCGCCTTGCAGAGCTCCTCGACGTTCAGCATCTCATAAAGAACGAACCTCTGGTCCCTCGGATCCACAATCAGATTGGCCATATGGATAACTCCTTCCCATTAAATGGGGACAGCGCGGAAAATGGAAAATGGGGACAGCTCCCTATTTTCCTTTGAAAAATAGGGAGCTGTCCCAGATTTTCCCAGATTTCCCCATTTTCGTCCATTTTCGTAAGCCGCAGACACGGATCACTTCTTCCCGGATAACTGTCCCGCCACCGAGGCGGTCGCCTTAGCGACGGCCTCCTGGTCCCCCAAGTAGTAGTGGTTGACGGCGCGCAGATGGTCATCCAGTTCGTAGACAAGAGGGATCCCCGTCGGGATGTTCAGCTCTGTGATCACCTCATCGGGGATCTTGTCCAGGTATTTCACCAGGGCGCGCATGCTGTTTCCGTGCGCTGAAACGAGGATCTTCTTTCCTGCGCGGAGGTCCGGCACGATCGCCTCATGCCAGTAGGGCAGAACCCTCTCCAGCGTGTTCTTGAGCGACTCGCTTCGCGGCACCTCCTCCGGCTTGAGATCCGCATACCGGGGATCCCGGCCGGGAAAACGGTCGTCCGTTTCCTCGAGGGCGGGAGGGGGAACATCGTAACTCCGACGCCAGGCGTGGACAAGTTCCATGCCGAATTTATCGGCGGTGTCCTTCTTGTTGAGCCCCTGCAGGGCGCCGTAGTGGCGTTCGTTGAGCCGCCAGGAGCGGTAGACGGGAATCCACATCAGGTCCATCTCGTCGAGGGCGATCCAGAGGGTCCGGATCGCCCTTTTCAGGACCGACGTATGGGCCAGATCGAAGGTGTAGCCTCCCTCTTTCAGGAGCCGCCCACCCTCATGCGCCTCGCGGATCCCCTGCTCGTTGAGATCGACGTCGGTCCATCCGGTGAAGCGGTTCTCCAGGTTCCAGGTGCTCTCCCCATGACGAAGCAAAACCAGCCGGATCATCTCTCTCCCCCCTTGTAAAGTGAATCTGTTTTGACTTTCATGCCGCATGGACGGAAGTAAGATCAGTATCGCACATCCCGGCCGTTCCGGCAAGAACCAAAAATGGTCCTAAAAAAGAAGAGGGCAGTCCCACGGGGGACCGCCCTCTCTTCACTTTTTGTTGTGAACACGGCTGAGGCCGTGTTCCTCGATGGCCATACACCAAACTCGGCAGCCACAGCCCGATCTGCGGGAACAGGTACAGCAGGAAGATACCGAGGCCGCCCGCATCACATCACTCGTCATTCGGGCGGCATGTTGCTGCTTCAAAACGGAAGATCACTTTTTGTTGTTATTCCTATCTTCCCTGACAGACTGTACAAAGTCGCTGATAGCTAAGCACATGATTGCAAAGATGATGATCCAGAGCGGATAAGAATGTAATTTTACGGCGTAAAAAACCAGGAACACCGTAACCAACGAGATGGCAATCAACCCACTGATCAAGTTACTCATGGAACCTCCCTACTTCGTTCAATATCGTTGTCACACGAACGAACCGCCGTCGATGACGAAATAGAAATCATCACCGGCCTGCCTCGCTCGCCTTGTCTTTTTTTACCAGAGATTCTACTCGCCGACAAGGTTCACCAGCCAACGCGCCGTGCGTAGCAGGCGGGCATCGTCTCCCCTGGGTCCCACCAGTTGCACCCCCATCGGCATGCCATGGCTTCCCTGCAGGACGGGAAGCGTGATTGCAGGCATCCCGCAAAGGGTCCAGAGGGTGCAGAAAATCGGACTTCCCGTCGATTCCAGACCTACAGGGGCCTCGCCGATCGTCGCAGGCGTCAAAATGGCGTCATGCCATTCAAAGACCTGATCGAGGGCGTGATTGAAAACCGGTATCTGGCTGACCGCGTTGTTGTAATCCACGGCCAGGACCTTCTGCCCGCGCTCGATCATCTCCCGCAGGATGGAACTCAGCTTGTCCCGGCCGGTTTCATATTCCCGTTCAAAACTTCTGGCCAAGTCCGCCTCCATGATCGTGCGGTGCAGCCCAACCGCCTCCCTGAAAATATCTGGAAGTGTCGCTTCGCCGACCTTTTCCCCCAGGTGTGCGACCAATTCAGCAAAGGCCTCCTGGGTATCATTGTCGGCCTGCTCCCACATCGGCGTTTTCACGAAAGCCAGGCGCGGCTGCACCGGCGGCTCTTCGGACAGCGTCGCCACAAGCGCGGGTCTTGCCCGCAATCGCGTATCGGGATCACGGTCGTCAAAACCCATGATCGCTTCCGCGATCATGGCCGCATCCTCGATGGTGCGGGCAAACACGCCAATCTGATCCAGCGGCCGCGACTGCTGAAGCACCCGATGGCGGGAGATGAGACCGAAGGTCGGCTTGTATCCGTAAACCCCGCAGAAAGCAGCCGGACGGATCACCGATCCGTTGGTCTGGCTGCCGATGGCGAGGGGGACCATCCCCGCCGCCACGGCAGCGGCGGAGCCGCTCGAGGAACCGCCGGGGGTTCGCTCCGGGTCATGCGGATTTCGGGTCTTGCCCGGCGAGAAGACCGCCAGCTCGGTGGTCACGGTCTTGCCCATGATGACGGCGCCCGCCTCGCGCAGCCGGGCGACTGCCGTTGCATCCTCCTGCGGATTGCGTCCGGCATGCAACACCGTCCCGTCCTCGGTCGGCATGTCCTTGGTATCGAAGATATCCTTGACGCCGACCGGTATGCCGTGAAGCCGGCCAAGCGTCCTGCCTTCCTGCAGTGTCTGATCCGCCGCCCGCGCTTGATTCAAGGCATGGTCGGGGTCCAGGAAGGCCCAGGCCCCAAGCTTTTCCTCAAGCGCCTTGATGCGATCGAGGCAGGCGCTCACCAGTTCTTCCGAGGTGACGGTACCGGCGCAAATGGCTGCTGCCGCCTCGGTTGCGCTGATCGGCGGCAGGTTTATTTCACCTTCATGAAGTGCCATAAGTGACTCTCCCTATTTGGCGATGCCGTAAATCAGATCCGGCAACCACTCGCAGATCTGTGGAAAGGTATGGATAATGACCATGGAAAGCAACACCATCGCCAAAAACGGCAGCGAGCCCTTGAAGATCGTCGTAAGCTTGATTTCCGGCGGCGCGATCCCCTTGAGATAGTAGCACGACATCGCCATCGGCGGCGTCAGAAACGAGGTCTGCAGGTTGAGCGCCACGAGGATCCCGAAGAACAGCGGGTCGATCGAGAATTTGTCCAGCAGCGGCAGAAAGATCGGCACAAAGATGATGATGATCTCGCTCCACTCCAGCGGCCAGCCCAGAAGAAAGATGATGATCTGCACCAGAATCAGAAAAAACAGGGGCGAAAGTTCCATGCCTGTCACAAACTCCTCGATGACCATGTGACCGCCGAGGTAAGAAAACACCGACGAAAAGGTCCAGGAGCCGATGAACAGCCAGCACACCATGGCGGAGGTGCGCGCCGTGAGATAGACGGATTGTTTCAGACGGTCCCAGGTGAGCTCGCGGTAGCCCGCCGCCAGGGCGATGCTGCCGAAAGCGCCCACAGCGGCGGCTTCCGACGGCGTCGCCAAACCGAACAGGATGGCGCCCAGCACCGACAGAATCAGGACGGCCAGCGGGACGAAGGAGGTCAGCAGCATGATCAGCAGGTCCTTCAAGGGCATATCCGCCTCCTCGCGCGACGGCTTCGGGGCCAGCTTGGGGTTCAGGACGACCCGTATCACCACGTATGCGATGTAAAGGCCGGCCAGCATGAACCCGGGAATCATCGCCCCGGCATACAGCCGCACCACGGAAACCCCGGAAATCGCCCCGTAGACGATCAGCATGATACTCGGCGGGATCAGGATGCCGAGACAACCGCCGGCACAGATGACGCCGGCCGACAGTGTCTCATCGTAGCCGGCTTTCAGCAGGGCCGGAAAGGCCAGCAACCCCATCAGCGTCACCACGGCGCCGACGATGCCGACCGCGGTGGCAAAGATCGCGCAGGTCACCAGCGCCGCCACGGCCATGGCGCCGGGCACGAAGCGGGCAGCGATGTTCAGGCTGTAAAACAGGCGCTCCACGATGTTGGACCGTTCAACCATATAGCCCATGAACAAAAACAGCGGCACCGCGACCAGCACGTCGTTTTTCATGACCGAGTAGGACTGGTTCACCAGCAGATCGAAGATCTGGTTCTGAAAGATATGGCTGAGCTGGCCGGGCGACGCATAGGCGTAATAGCCGAAGCCCACGCCCATCGCGACCAGCGTGAAGCAGATGGGAAAGCCCAGAAGAATCGAGAGGATGAAGGCGCCCATCATCAGCATGGCGACTTGAGGATCCGTCATATCGCGG
>JAHJQP010000012.1 GCA_018819165.1 Pseudomonadota bacterium | reverse complement strand
CCGGCCTGTCACGCCGGAGGGCAGGGGTTCAAGTCCCCTCGGCCCCGCCAATAACTTAGGGGGTTTACCATCCATGGTCAGCCCCCTTTTCGTTATGATGAATGGGCTGTCCATCCCTGGTCTGAAGGATTACAGAAGGACGGAAACATCAGGATGATAGAAAGTATCTTGGAAGAGGGGTGGGGGGCAAGATGCTCAAACCTAAATTATTACGGACCCTCTGAGACATTGGCCGCATTGATCCATATGACAGCACATTTGAAAATATCACCCCTTCAGCTGACAATGGCCGTATTATCCGGCCTTCTCCTGTTCCTGTCTTTCCCGAAATTCGGAAGCGGTATCCTGGCCTGGATCGCGCTGATTCCTCTGTTGTACGCCCTGAAGGATACCAGGCCAGCGGAGGGATTCAAAATCGGCTTTCTCACCGGCTTTGTCGCGCATGTCGGCATCCTCTACTGGATCATATATGTTGTTGTGCAATACGGCAATCTTCCCATCTATACGGGGATATTGGCCATGCTGTTCCTCGCCGCATATATGAGTCTTTATATGGCGTGTTTTGCCATGGGAGTCGCATACTTTCGGCCAAAGGGTGTCTTTCTATTTCTGTCGGCGCCCCTGCTATGGACGGTACTCGAATTTGCCCGCTCTCATTTCCTGACGGGATTCCCCTGGGAAAATCTGGCCTATTCCCAGTATCTCTATGGTAAAATAATACAAATATCCGATATCACAGGTATTTATGGCGTCACGTTCGCGATCGTTCTGATCAATGCGGTTCTTTTCGATTTGTTGCTGAGAAAAAGCCGGAAGGGGTATCTCCTGACAGAGGCGGTTGCCGCCTGCGTTTTGATCAGCGCGATCTACGGTTATGGGCATTATCGAACAGCTGATGTAAGGGAGTCCTTAAGCAAGGCGCCCGGACTCGACGTGTCGCTAATCCAGGGAAACATCGATCAGAACATCAAATGGAATCCCCAGTACCAGAAGGAGACGTTGGAGATCTACCGCTCGCTTACCTTGGCGGCGGCACCTGCCGCAGGGGGATTGATCATCTGGCCAGAAACGGCAGCGCCTTTTTACTTTCAGCGCCCGGATCCGCTGCAGGCAGCGGTAATCGATGTTGCCAGAACTTCCGGGGGGGCGCTTCTTTTTGGCAGCCCAAGCTACGCAGAAGATGAAGGACACATCAATTATATGAACAGCGCTTTCCTTCTCCGGCCGGATGGGACCCTAAGCGGCAGATATGATAAGGTTCATCTGGTTCCTTACGGGGAGTACGTGCCGCTGCGGAGATTCTTTCCCTTCATCGGCAAACTCGTGGCTGGGGTGGGGGACTTCAAAGCGGGAAAAGGATTTTATCCCCTCACTATCAATATACACCGTCTGGGTGTTCTGATCTGCTACGAGGCGATCTTCCCGGAAGGCGCGAGGGAATACAAGCAGAAAGGAGCACAGATCCTGGTCAATATAACCAATGATGCCTGGTTCGGGAGAACATCGGCGCCATACCAGCATCTGTCGATGACGGTTTTCCGGGCGATTGAAACCCGCCTTTACCTTGTGCGGGCGGCCAATACCGGGATCAGCTCTATCATCGATCCTACCGGGGAGATCCTGTCCCGGACGGGCATTTTTGAAAAGACCTTTTTGAAGGGCGAGGTAAAAATCATTGACGAAAGGACCTTTTATGCGGCATATGGGGATCTATTCGTTTATTTGTGCGGGATATCCCTGCTGATAATATTTATTATTTCAACAAGGAAAAGGAGAAACAGGAATGCTGGAAGGAATTCATGAAAGACTGACCGATCTGAAAAGAAGAATAGCCCACATGGGAGAGTGTCTTTGACGTCCCGGAAAAGGAACTGCGTATCCGGGAGTTGGAAAGGGAATCCCTGCGCGAGGGTTTATGGAATGATCCGGAGAAGGCGACCGATATTCTCCGGGAAAAGAGCAGGTTGACAGACATTATTGAAAAATGGAAGAAGCAGAAGAACAATATCGATGATCTGGCGATTCTCACTGAAATGGCCATTGAAGAACAGGATGATCGGGCGCAGCTGGAGATCAGCGGAGAACTGGAAAGACTGCACGCCGCCATCCGGGATGATGAACTGAGGATGATGCTGGGATCCGAGCAGGATTCCATGAACGCCATCATGTCCATTCATGCGGGCGCCGGGGGCACGGAAGCGCAGGATTGGGCGGAAATGCTCCTGAGGATGTATTTGCGCTGGGCGGAAAGAAGGGGTTTCAAAGCGACAATCATCGATTACCTTCCGGGGGACGAAGCCGGGGTAAAAAGTGTGACCTGGACACTGCAAGGCGAATACGCCTACGGCTATGCAAAAGCCGAGATCGGCATCCACCGCCTGGTGAGGATTTCTCCTTTTGATGCCGGAGCCCGCAGGCATACATCCTTTGCCTCTGTTTTCGTGTATCCGGAGGTGGATGACCGGATCGTCGTCGAAATAGATGAGAAGGACCTGCGCATCGATACCTACCGCTCGAGCGGCGCCGGCGGACAGCATGTCAACAAAACCGATTCGGCGGTGAGAATAACCCATCTGCCGACGGGGATCGTCGTTCAGTGTCAGAATGAACGTTCGCAGCACAAGAACAAGGGGATGGCCATGAAATATCTGAAATCCCGTCTTTATGAACTTAAGCTCCGGGAGCAGAATGCCAAGCTTCGGGAGATCAACAAGACCAAGAAGGATATCGCCTGGGGGAGCCAGATCCGTTCCTATGTGCTGCATCCATACAAAATGATCAAAGATCACAGAACAAACGTCGAGACAGGCAACGTCAACAGGGTTCTGGATGGCGACATCGACGAGTTTATAGAGGCCTATCTGCTGCATTAATATTTGGGGAAAGAAAAGAATTATGATATAGGGGTACGCGGTGGAGAAACGGATTAACCTGCACGCAAGGGGGATGCCATGGTGATCAGGCGTATTTCTGCAGTGCAGATCTGACAGCAAGGAGTCCGGCAAGATGTCCCGAATTACGATCTTTGTAACCCTGATTATCCTGTTGATCGGTTGTGCTGGCCGTCCGATTCCCCAATTATCCGGGGCGTCGGGCCAGAAAATGGCGGTGAATGCAGCGCCGGCTCCGGCGGTGAATGTGGGCAATTCATCATCGCCAGAACAGCGTCTTCCTCGGGCAGAGGAACGGGCTCTGGAGAAAAAGTCTGTTCCCCCTGAGAAGGTAGAGTTGTCAAAACCGGAACAGAATCTTCCCACGGCAGCGGAGACATCTCTGGAGAAAGCGCCCGCTCTCTCCAAAAAGATCGAGTTGTCAAAGTCTTCTTCTACGGCGGATCAGTCAAAGCCGCCGCTTCATGAAGGCCTTAGAGAGAACGAGGAAGAAGCTGAGCGGGATATCATGGAAGAAGCGGTCGTACTTCTGAATGAATCCAATACTTACTGGGTCAGCGGCAACCTTGAAGATGCCCTGGAAATGCTCGATCAGGCTTATGCCCTCCTGCTCGATACCAACGGCAATCCGGATATCGCGAGACAGAAGGATGACCTCCGTCTCATCATCTCGAAGAGGATCCTCGCCATCTACAATTCGATCCCGGCTGTTGCGAAAGGGAAACGCAGTGAGATCCAGGTCATCACCAATGCCGATGTCGAGAAGGAGATCCGTCAGTTTCAGACCGTAGAGCGCGATTTTTTCATTTCTTCTTATCAGCGGTCGAAAATGTATCGCCCAATCATTCTGAGGGAACTCAAGAAGGCTGGCCTTCCGGAAGAGTTATCTTGGCTACCTCTGGTGGAAAGCGGCTTCAAAATCAACGCATTATCGACGGCGCGGGCCCTTGGTCTATGGCAATTCATCCCCTCCACCGGATATAAATACGGCTTGAACAGGGATGACTGGTTCGACGAACGAATGGACATTGAAAAATCCACCCGGGCGGCCATTGACTATCTCAAAGAACTGCACACGATGTTCGGCGACTGGCTGACGGTCCTTGCGGCATACAACTGCGGCGAGGGAAGGGTGATCAGGACCATAGCCTCGCAGCATGTCAACTATCTCGATCGGTTCTGGGACCTCTATCAGAAGCTTCCCTACGAAACGGCGCGCTACGTTCCCCGGTTTCTGGCAACGCTGGCGGTTATCAGGGATCCGCAGAAATACGGCATTGATCTTGGAGCCGGAGCCGGAAAGATCTCCGCCCTGTCCTATGAGATTGCGGAGATCAACAAATCCATGCGTCTGCAGGACATAGCCCGGAAACTGGACATTTCAGAAGAAGTCCTGAATATCCTGAACGCTGAACTCCGGCATAGAATTACGCCGGATAAACCTTATAAACTGAAGGTGCCTTTGGAGATGGCGGAACAGCTTCTTAAGGTTATAGATGAAATTCCGCAGGCGGAAGCGCCCCGTGCGTCCTTCTTTGCGAAGCGGGGGGCAGTCATCAGGCACAAGGTGCGGCGGGGGGAAACCCTTACCTCTATTGCGAGTAAATATAAAACCTCCGTCGGGGCGATTACGGCCTATAATCATCTGTCCAAGAAACAGCTTCTCGTGGCAGGTCGGCGGTTGAATGTGCCCATCCGGACATCAAAAATGGCTGGGCCTACCGGGAAAACTAATAAGCCGGAAAAGATTGGGCGCCATAAGGTTCAAAAAGGCGATACGCTGACTTCTTTGGCAAGGAAGTATGACATGACTGTTGCTGAGATCAGAAGGTTCAATCATCTGAAAAAGGATGCCCTGAAAATCGGTCAGATCCTTCGGTTCGAGGGGGACGATAACGAAGGTGATAAGGGGCAGAAAAGGAACAGCGGCGAGGAGAGCAAGGGGAAAGGCAAAACGGTGGTAAAGTCTAAATCAGGCAAGGGCACGGAAACAAAAACGGTGAAGAAATACACGGTTAGAAAAGGCGACAGTCTTAACAAGATCGCCCGCAAGAATAACATGTCCCTCGACAAGCTGCTCGATATTAACAGACTGGCGAGAAAGGACAACATCTATCCGGGGCAGGTGATCATGATCCAATAGGGGGTATTATCAGTCCAGATGGTAGCGCCTCAGGAGGGAAAAGAGCTCCCGCTCGCGTTTGTTCATCTCCTCAACTTTTGCAGCGCTGGTGTTTTCGTGATTATATCCGAGCAGATGAAGAATACCGTGAATGAGGAGAAACTCCAGCTCATCCATGAGATCGATATGGGCGGTTAATGCGTCACGAGACGTGGTTTCCACGGAAATGACTACATCCCCGAGGATCTGCGGATTGATATGGCCGAAGTCGCCTTCCGTCATAGCGAAAGAGATCACATTGGTCGGACAGTCCCGGTTGAGGTAATATTTGTTTATTTCCCTGATCTGATTGTCATCGACCAGCAGGAGACTGATCTCCCTGTCTTCGTAGTTCAGCTCTTTCAGAAGCCTTTTCAGGCTCCTCCGTATCCTGTTCAAGTCAATCTTGAACGATTTCTGGCGATTTGTTATAGAAACCGGCATATCGGGCATTCTGTCACGCGGAAGATCCGTTCAGGGGTTTAAAAAAAACCGCCCTTCCTGCTACGCTTCCGTACGGCCGCCGTCCCTCCTTTTCCTGCGATCAAGATGGTTGTATGCACGAATGACATCCTGAACCAGGGGATGTCTGACCACGTCAAGCTCCGAGAAGTGGATAAAACGAATCCCCTCCGTTTTACAGAGGAGCTCTTCGGCTTCGATAAGACCGGATATCTTCTCCATCGGCAGATCGATCTGCGTAACGTCACCGGTGATTACGGCCTTGGAGCCGTATCCGAGCCTCGTCAGGAACATCTTCATCTGTTCGGATGTCGTATTCTGGGCTTCATCGAGGATGACAAAGGAATCATTCAGCGTCCTGCCCCTCATAAAGGCCAGAGGGGCGACCTCGATCACCCCCTTGTGAATCAGGGCCGATGCCCGGTCAAAGTCGATCATGTCAAAAAGGGCATCATAAAGGGGACGCAGATAGGGGTTGACCTTTTCCGAAAGATCGCCCGGCAGGAAGCCAAGCTTTTCGCCCGCTTCAACGGCAGGCCTCGCCAGGGAAATACGGTTGACCTTCTTTTCCAGTAATGCGGAAACGGCCATGGCCATGGCCAGATAGGTTTTCCCCGTTCCCGCCGGTCCGATGCCGAAAACCATGTCCGAGTTCCTGATCGCATCGATGTAGAGTTTCTGGGCGATACTCTTGGGAGTGATGATTCGCTTCTTCGCGGAGATGAAGACAATATCCAGGAAGAGACGTTCCAGATCGGCCATGCAATCCTCGGACAGGATACGATAAGCGTATTCGATGTCAGTGGAAGAAAGGGGATATCCCTTTCCGGCGATTTTATATAATTGCGACAGGAGGCTCCTGACGAGAACTACTGAGAGGCGGCTGCCGGCAAGGGATACGACGTTTCCCCGGACGCTTAGCGTGACCGCTGCGAGTCTTTCAATAAGCTTGACATTCCTGTCATGCTCGCCGAAGAGGTTGCGCAGCAGCTCGTTATCGGCAAAATCGATCTTTTCTACGCTGAGGGGTTCTTTAATTTGCTTCAATAAATAGTTACCCTATAAAGAAGTGTACAAATTTTAACCTGTTATAATTAGTAACGCAAATCATTTTATGGCCGATTCACTTTTTTTCGTCGAGGGACGCGCAGAGGCATCGCCCTGCATGAACAGGTGGGCATACACTTTTGCATTGCCGACCATATTGGCAATCAGGCAGTTTTCGTTGGGCTGATGGGCCGTTTCCTGGAGTCGGGACCAGACGGCTGCCGGATAGCCCGCTTTGCGGAAACAGGCGGCTACCGTTCCGCCGCCGATACCTGCCAGTCGTGGTCTAAATCCGTATATGTCCTGAAGTGCATCCTGCAGCGCCCCCACGACAGGGGCGTCCGACGGGGTGGGCGGAGGGGCCTGGATCTTTTCAATAGGCGCGATTTCAACGGTTACTCCAAAACGCTTTTCGATTTCATCAGCGATGCGGCGAACCGTTTCGAGGACCTTTTCCAGAGGGTAACAAGGGAGAACACGGCAGTCGGAGAAGAAAATGTCCTCCCCGGGGATTGTGTTGATATTGGGTATATTGGCATCCTTCCGCGTTGGCTGAAACGTGCTCTCCGGAGGGTCGAAGAGGGGGTCAAGCAGATTAAATACCTCATGAAGCCCCTGAAGTTTTACGACAAGGTGGGATGCCGCCAGAAAGGCATTTTTCCCTAAGGAGGGCTTGCTTCCGTGACATTGGCGGCCGGTCGTCTTAAATCGAAGCCAGAGCATGCTTTTTTCCGCGATTTCGATAAAGCTGCCGTCCTGATTGCCCGCGTCCGGAACGATGATAAGGTCCGTCTTCCGGAAGGGATTGGCTTCATCGGCGAGAAGGTAACCAAGGCCTTTTCGGCTGGAGGTCTCTTCATCGGAGACAAAGGAAAGGCCGATAGAATTTTCTGGAACAATACCTTCATCAAGAATTGCCCTGGCCGCAAAGAGGGAGGAAACGAGGTCCTGCTGGTTATCCTCCATGCCCCGGCCGAACAATCTTCCTTCGCTGATGTAGCCGCGATAGGGGTCTTCATGCCAGAGGCTGCTCTCACCGGGAGGAACAATGTCCATATGCGTCAGAACCCAAGTCGTTTTCTCCGTATTGATCCCCTGAATCCGAACGATCAGATTGGGGCGGACTCCGGCAGAGACCCGGTCGTCGGGTGCGTTGATCTCCTGAATATTGCATAAACCGGCTTCACGAAGGTAGGCATTCAGAAAAGAGGCCTTCCGATATTCACCGTCACCGCCATTCTCAGGGGCAAGAGCGGGAATAGCGCAGAGTTGGATCTGCAGGCGGATCATCTCCTGTTCGTACATTTG
>JAHJQP010000075.1 GCA_018819165.1 Pseudomonadota bacterium | reverse complement strand
CAGCTCATCTTTCAAACATATGGCGTATCGCCGGACAAGGAGAAAGTTCGGGCCTCTAAAGGCCGGGTGGGGCTCAACCGCAGTTTTCTCGTCAACACCTATTACCCGCTATACTCCAATTTTTTCAACGAACTGGGTTTCGAAGTGGTCCTGCCCAATCACCCCAGTCAGGAAGGCATGGATCAGTGCGGCGCGCCCTTCTGCTATCCGGTGGAACTGGCTCACGGGTTTATCCATTCGCTCCTTGAGACTGAAAATCCCCCGGATTTTCTATTTCTGCCCCACTTCAAGGCAGTTCCGGGCCAAAATGACGGCAGCAGTTCCCAGTCCCAGGTTTGCCCTTTGGTACAGGGGGAGACGTTCTACCTTCAGACCGCCTTCAGTAAAAAACTCAGTCAACTCATTGAGCGCGGCGCCCGGCTTTTAACGCCGCTTCTGGACTTATCCGGCGGGATTGAGAGCGCTGAAGAACCTTTAATAGAAACAGCGCGCCACATGGGGGTAGACCGCCGCGCGGCGCAAGAGGCTTTCGCCGTTGCCCTGCAAAAGCAGCGAGACTGTTTCTCGGATATGAAAGAGACAGGCAGGCGGATGCTCTGTGAGCTCGAAGCGGATCCGGACAAATTCGGGGTTGTCCTCTTCGCGCGACCGTACAACGGCTTTGCCGGGGAAGCTCACATGGGCATCCCTCACAAATTTGCCACCCGGGGAATTCCCGTGATTCCCATCGATTTCCTCGACCTGGAACAGGAGCGTTCAAAAAGACACATGTACTGGGGCGCGGGAAAGCTCATCATAAAGGCGGCGCGTTTTGTGGAAAAGCACCCCCAGCTCTTCGGCGCCTATATCACCAATTTTTCCTGCGGACCGGATTCCTTCATCATCGGCTATTTCCGCGATATCATGGGCCGTAAGCCCTCCCTTACCCTGGAGCTTGACAGCCACACCGCGGATGCCGGGATCGAGACCCGGGTGGAGGCCTTTCTTGATATCGTCCGGGCCTACCGCCAGCTGATGGCCAGGCGGCTGATCCCGCCGCGACAGCGCGCGTTCAACCCCGCCCGCACGGTTCTCGACAGCGGCACGACCAAAGTCGTCACATCGTCGGGAAAGACTCTACCCCTGACCGACCCGCGGGTGACGATACTCATCCCCTCGATGGGAAAGCTCGGAACCGAAGCATTTGCCGCGACTTTAAGGGGGTGCGGATTTAATGCCAAGGCTCTCCGGGAAAACGATGAGGCAATCCTCAAGCTCGGTCGAGCAAACACCTCCTGCAAGGAGTGCCTGCCGTTGATCCTGACCACCGGAACCATGTTGAGCTGCGTCAACAACGGCAGACGTCCGGACGAGATCCTGGTTTACTTCATGCCGACCGGCGCCGGCCCCTGCCGCTTCGGCCAGTACGCCGTTTACATGGAGGATCTTATCCGACGGCTGGAAATACCGGACGTGGCGCTGCTTTCACTGTCCTCAGATAATTCCTATACAGGTATGGACAAGCATTTCGAACGTCATGTCTGGTGGGCGGTGGTTGTGTCCGATGTGATGGAGGACATCCGATCGATGCTTCTAACAAACAGCGTCGATCCCATGGCCTCCGAGACCATCTATAATGAAGAATGGCGGAAAATTCTTCTGGCCCTGGAAAAGGGAAAATTCAAGATTCTGACAGCGCAGCTGTCCGAGTGCGCCGAACGCCTGAGCGCCATACCTCTCAAGCGTTCACCGCACAGTGTGGCCGCGATAACTCTGACCGGGGAAATATTTGTTCGCCGGGATGCCCTCTCCCGCCAGTATCTGACAGAATACCTCGCAGAAAAAGGATTTGCCACCGTCTGTGCACCCGTGGCCGAGTGGGTTTACTATTGCCATTACCTTACGGATCGGGGGTTCAATCAGGATCATTTGACGATTGCTCAGAAATTCAAGCTCAAGATCCGCAATATCTTCCAGAAACATTACGAGAAACAGATCAGATCGATCCTCTCCGGATCCGGGCTTGTTCATGCCGAAGCGCTTGATGTGGCCGGCATCATCAACAATGCCAGTCCGTATATTTCACTCGCCCTTCCCGGCGAGGCCATCCTCACGGTAGGCAGCGCCCTCTCAGAGGTCGTCACCCGCTCCTGCGGGGTCATTGCCATCGGGCCATTCGGTTGTATGCCGAATCGCATTGCGGAGGCCATTCTCGGCGAAATTATGACGGCAGAAAAGAAACTGGCGGCCGATCCGACAAACAAGGCGTTGCAGGCCGTCCTGACAGAGATCGATGATCTGCCGTTTTTAGCCATAGAGAGCGACGGCTCACCGTTCCCGCAGCTGATCACCGCCAAGCTCGAGACCTTCCTGCTCAGAGCGGAACGTCTCCAGCAGCGGATGATGGAACATTCAACGACGGAAAAAAAGGGGGTCATCTCCCTAATTTTCAAGGAAAAATAGGGAGATGACCCCCTTTTTAGTTGCAAAAGCCGCATCCATACGGTAGCTTGACGGCCATGAAACCCCTTGGCCGCGTCATTTCGATCGTGAGCATGATTCTCTTTTTGACCGTCGCGGCGTGCGGCCCGGATGAACAGCGGCGCGCCCCGGCGGGGAGCGCCGCGGCCACGCCCGCCTATGGGGACATCATGGTCGAGGGCTCGATCGGCGATGCTTCGAACCTCATTCCGCTCCTCGCTACGGATTCCACGTCGCACGGGATCGCGGGGATGGTCTTCAACGGTCTCGTCAAGTACGACAAGGACATCAATGTCGTGGGCGATCTGGCCGAATCCTGGGAGATCTCCAAAGACGGCCTCGTCATCACCTTCCGCCTGCGCAAGGGGGTCCGGTGGCACGACGGCCGCCCCTTCACCGCCGGGGACGTCCTTTACACCTATCAGGTCACCATCGATCCCAAGACTCCCACCGCCTATGCCGGCGATTTTCTCAAGGTGAAGAAGGCCGAGGTCCTCGACGATCACACCTTCCGGGCGACCTACGACAAGCCCTTCGCCCCCGCCCTGATGAGCTGGTCCGTGGGCATCCTCCCGAAGCACCTCCTGGCCGGGAAGGAGATCACGACCTCCCCCCTCGGTCGGCGCCCCGTCGGCACGGGACCCTACAAGTTCAAGGAGTGGGTGACGGGCCAGAAGATCGTCCTCTTCTCCAACCCGGACTATTTCGAGGGGCGGCCCTACATCGACGGCTACATTATGCGGATCATTCCCGATACGGCGACGATGTTCCTGGAGCTCCGCGCGAACGGGATCGACCGGATGGGCCTCACGCCGCTCCAGTTCACGCGCCAGACGGAGAATAACCTCTTTCGGAGCAACTACAATAAATTCCGTTATCTGTCCTTCGCCTATACCTATCTCGGCTATAACCTGAAAAGCCCGCTGTTCGCCGACAAGCGGGTCCGGCAGGCCATTGCTTACGCTGTGAACAAGGAGGAGATCGTCGCCGGCGTCCTGCTGGGTCTGGGGAAGCCGACCACGGGGCCCTACAAGCCGGGGACATGGGCCTACAACCCGAACGTTCGGACCTATTCCTATGATCCGTCAAAGGCGAAGGCGCTTCTCGCCGAGGCGGGGTGGCGGGATGGAAACGGCGACGGGATCATCGAGAAGGACGGCCGGCCTTTCGAATTCGAGATCATCACGAACCAGGGGAACGAGATCCGGGCGAAGTGCGCCGAGATCATCCAGCGGCGTTTGTCTGAAGTCGGCATCCGGGTGAAGATCCGGGTGGTCGAATGGGCCGCCTTCGTGAACGATTTCATCAACAAGCGGAAGTTCGACGCTACGATCCTGGGCTGGACGATCCCGATGGAGCCGGACCTATACGACGTCTGGCATTCGAGCAAGACGGGGCCGGAGGAGCTGAACTTCGTCTCCTTCAAGAATGAGGAGGTGGACGCCCTGATCGTGAAAGGGCGGGAGACCTTCGACCAGAAGCTCAGGAAACGCTGCTATGACCGGATCCAGGAGATCCTGGCCGAAGAGCAGCCCTACCTGTTCCTCTACGTCCCCGACGCGCTGCCGATCATCCACGCCCGCTTCCGGGGGGTGGAGACGGCGCCGCTCGGGATCGGCTGGAACTTCATCAAGTGGTACGTCCCGAAGGCCGAACAGAAGCTGGTCATGACGCGCTGACAGGGATAGCCGGCAAATAGCCCTCCTCCAGAGAAGACGCT
>JAHJQP010000074.1 GCA_018819165.1 Pseudomonadota bacterium | reverse complement strand
GCCATGACGATCCGCGTCCCCCGTTCGCGGCAGATCCGGATGAAATTGGGCCAGAGCTCCGTCTCGACGGGGACAAAGACATCGGGCCGAACCAGGTCGAGGACCTTTCGGACGACGCAGGGAATATCGAGAGGATAATAGATATGGGCCGTAGCGGCATCGACCAGTTTCCGGGCCATCTCCTGCCCCGTCTCCGTGCTCGTGGACATGACGATGCACGCCGCCGGGAAGCGGGAGCGGAGCGTCGCCACGATGGGAGCGGCCGCCGTCACCTCGCCGACCGAGACGGCATGAACCCAGATCCGCGGGCGTCCGATCATGCGGGAGGCCATCTCCGGGGAGAGGCGGCCGAACTTGGGACCGAGGCTCCGGCGGTACTTCCCCGTCAGGAGCATCCTCGCCCCGTAGAAGGGGACGGCAAAGACCGCGGCAACCAGAAGCAGAGCATTGTAGAGTCCCGACCAGAACAAGAGGTAACCTCTCTTCGATGACGATCCGGTGTTGACGTCCTCCATACCATGACCGGAGACCGGCCGCAAGCTGCAGGTTGGGGGGTCGTCGCGGAGTTTGTTGACACCGCCCCCCCGATGGTGTATGAAGATCCCGGCGGCGGATCGTTGACGGCTTCCCCGGGGTCGCCGCGTGCGGGAAAACCTGGAACGTCAATCGCCGCTTCTCCAACCCTTTGTCATTGAACTTGAAGTCATTGCGGGTTCGACCATGAAACAGATCGCACCATCCATCCTTTCGGCGGACGGAAGCAGGCTCGGCGAAGAGATTGCGGCCGTAGAGGCGGCGGGGGCCGACTTGATCCATATCGACGTCATGGACGGCCATTTCGTCCCCAACCTCACCATCGGCCCGGGACTGATCACCTCTCTCCGGAAGACGACGCGTCTCCCCTTCGACGTCCACCTGATGATCGAAAACCCCGAGCGGTATATCGACGCCTTCGCGAAGGCGGGGGCAGACTGGATCACCATCCATGTCGAGGCCTCCGTCCATCTCCACCGGACCGTCGCGATGATCCGCGAACGCGGCGTCCGGCCCGGCGTCTCCCTCAATCCGGCGACACCGCTCGCCCAGGTGGAGCCGATCCTGCCCGATATCGATCTTCTCCTCGTCATGACCGTCAACCCCGGCTTCGGGGGACAGAAGTTCATCGAAGGGATGCTCCCGAAGATCGCAGCGGCCAAACGGATGATCCGTGAGATCGCCCCGGCGGTCCTTCTGGAGGTTGACGGCGGCGTGACCCTGAAGAACATCTTTTCCATTGCGGACGCCGGCGCGGATATCTTGGTCGCGGGCGCCTCCATCTTCGGAAGCGGCAACTATCCCGAAACGATCGGGGCGATGAGGGCCCTCCTCACGGCGCCGACGGTCGCGGTCTGAATCCGGCAGGACCGTCCCCCCGCAGAACGACACCCTTGCACGGGCGCATCGGGAACAGGAACCCGGTAAAACGGCGGATTCCCCGTTCGCCGGCCTGTCGGACCATTAACGGAACGTCATCTTTTCAAAAGGAGGGAATGGCATGCTGCAAGACATTTTTCTGACACCGGAAGAGATGGCCTTGAAGCAGGAGGTCCGTGCGTTCGTCAAACGGGAGGTTTCGTCCGATCTGATCCGGAAGATGGACCGGGACGAGGTCACCTACCCGCGGGAGTTCGTCAAGGCCCTGGGGGACTATAACCTCCTCGGCCTGCGCTTCGACAAGAAGTACGGCGGCCGCGGCCTGGCCTGGAGCGCCGAGATCGCCGCCCTCGAAGAGGTGGGGATTCTCGGAACCGCCCTCGGCTGCGCCTTCTCGATGCCCTCCATCGTAGGGCAGGCCCTCCACTCCTTCGGGACGGAGGAGCAGAAGGAGAAGTTCCTCAAGCCGCTGCTCAAGGGGGATCTGATTTCCGCCGAGGCCCTGACGGAACCCAGGGGCGGCTCCGATTTCTTCGGGGCAACGACCCGCGCCGATTTTAAGGACGGCTGGTTCACGGTGAAGGGCCAGAAGCGGTTCGTCGTCGCCGCCGACGGGGCGGATTTCTTCATCGTCTACTGCAACACCGACCCGGCGGGGAAGCCCCACGAGCGGATCAGCCTGCTCCTGATCGAAAAGGACCGGCCGGGCGTCGAGGTGAAGTACCTCTACAAACTTCTCGGGACGCGGGGCGGCGGGACGGGGAGGCTGCTCTTCAAGGACGTCAAGGTCCCCCGGGAGAACCTTATCGGCGGCCTCAACGAGGGGGCAACGATTTTCAACACCATGATGGTCCCGGAGAGGCTCACCTCGGCCGGCGGCTCCCTCGGGATGGCCCGCGCCGCCCTGGAGGTGGCCGCCCGTTACTCCGACCGGCGGAAGGCCTTCGGCCAGAAGATCCGGAACTTTGAGGGGGTGAGCTTCAAGGTGGCCGATGCGATCACCGCCCTGGACGCCGCGAGGGCGCTGACGCTCGCCGCCGGGAAGAGCGTGGATGCGGGTCTGCCGACCGCGCGGCGGCTCGTCAGCGAGGCCAAGAAGTTCGCCACGGACACGGCCTGGAACGTCTGCAACCTCGCCATGCAGGTCGTCGGCGGCATCGGCTACACGAACGTCTTCCCGATCGAGAAGATGATCCGCGACACCCGCCTCATCCAGATCTGGACGGGTACCAACGAGGTCATGAACCTCCTCATCCAGCACGAGTACTACCGCGAGGTCCTCAAGGACCCGAACCCCGGCCGGATGATCGAGGCGGACGCCGAGGAGGCCGCCCAGAACGACGAGAAGGTCTACGAGGACGACGAGATGTGGACTAAGGGGTGGTAGGACCGGCGGTTTGATGCGCAATGGCCATCCGATCATCGGACAAGCGAAGATTCAGCGCAATACGGCCTTTGTGCCGAGCTTTGCGGAAAAGTCTTGACTTTTATGCAGAGCCGTGCCTAAAGGTCTGGCATGGAACGCTATCTTTATGATCCTATCCTCAAGGATCTGAAAAAGAAAATGGTCATGCTGACCGGGCCGCGGCAGGTCGGGAAGACGTGGCTTGCCAAGACCCTGATGTCAGGGTTCAGAAACCCCCAGTATCTGAATTACGACAATTTCGACGACGCCCGGATCATCGGCGCCCATTCCTGGGCGATCGGCGCCGACATGCTCGTTCTGGACGAGATCCACAAGATGCCGGGGTGGAAGAGGTTCATCAAGGGGCTCTATGATACCCGCCCCGAGGATCAGGCGATCCTGATCACCGGCAGTTCCCGGCTGGATACCTTCCGTCAGTCGGGGGAATCCCTGGCCGGACGGTATTTCCGTTTCCGACTGAACCCCATTTCGGTCCGGGAGCTTCAGGATTCGCTCGCCCCCTTCGAGGCCCTCTCCCTGCTGAGCCGTCTGGGAGGTTTTCCGGAGCCTTTTTTGTCCGGACAGGAGACCGAGGCGGCCCGCTGGCGGAACCAGTACTACACGGACTTGATCCGGGAGGATATCGTCGAGTTCGGCCGGGTCCAGGAGATCCGTTCCATGCGTCTGCTGCTGGAACTGCTGCGGGAACGGGTAGGGTCGCCGGTTTCGTACACCTCCCTGGCCGGCGATCTCCAGATCGCCCCAAACACCGTCCGCCGCTACATCGACATATTGGAAAACCTCTGCATCGTTTTCCCCGTGCGCCCCTTCCATGCCAACGTGGCTCGGGCGGTTCTGCGGGAGCCGAAAATCTATTTTTACGACAGCGGGTTCGTCAAGGAGGACGAAGGCGTCCGGTTGGAAAACACCTGCGCCGTCTGTCTCTTGAAGCACGTCCAGTACCTACAGGATACCGCGGGGGAAGACATCGATCTCCATTACATCCGAACCAAGGACGGCCGGGAGATCGACTTTGCCCTGAGCCGGCAGGGAAAGGTCGAACAGTTGATCGAAATCAAGCTCTCGGAGAAGGTCCCGACCCCTTCCCTGCGCTTTTTCCGGAAAAGGTTGCCCGAGGCTTCGGCCTTACTCCTGGTCCACAACCTCAGAAGGGAAGAGCAGCGGGACGGGATATCCATCCTCCTGGCCGGCCAGTGGTTTTCCCAGTTGTCGGCGTAAAGGCGATGCAAGCGTTTCGCCGGAGGATCGAGCGGCAGGACGGGGTGATTTTCCGTGCTCTACCCTGATTCCAGGGCTGATATATAAAAACATCAATAAACGGTCTCCTTTTTTCGCTGCAGGCCCCTTAAACTCTCTTCAACACCTTTATCTCGCCTGGAGGTATCGCCCGATGGTCATGATTTCCGCCTCCTTCGTCCCCTCGTAGAGCTCGAGGATCTTGGCGTCGCGGTACCACTTCTGGACGGGGTACTCCTTGATGTAGCCGTAGCCCCCGTGGAGCTCGACGGCGTAGTTGGCGCAGAAGACGGCGGTCTGGCCGCCGAAGAACTTCGCCATCGCCGCGAGCGTGTAGTCCGGGCGCTCCTCGTCGATCAGCCAGGCCGCCTTGTAAACGAGACCTCGGAGGGCCTCGATCCGGATCGCCATCTCGGTGAGCTTCATCTGGGTGAGCTGATAGGCGCCGAGCGGAGCCCCGAAAGCGGTCCGCTCCTTGACGTACTTGACGCTCGTCTCCAGGCAGGCCTCGGAGAGGCCGAGGGCCTGACCGGCGACCATGACCCTCGTCGTGTCGAAGAAGTGCATGAGCTCGCGGAAGCCGTGCCCCTCCTTCCCGACCAGGTTGGCCTGGGGAACCCGGACGTCCTCCAGGGCGATCTCCGCCGTGTCGCTCGCGCGGATCCCTAACTTCCCGTGGATCTTGTTCCGGGTCACCCCCTTCGCATCCGCCGGGACGATGATCAGGCTGAAGCTGTTGTGCTTCTTCTCCTCGGGGTTCGTGATGCAGGCCGTCACCATGAAATCGCAGACCGTGCCGTTGGTGATGAACATCTTGTTGCCGTTGATCACGTAGTCGCTCCCGTCCTTGACGGCCCGCGTCTTGTAGCCGGCGACGTCGGTCCCGGCGTTGGGCTCCGTGAAGGCCCCGGCGCTCACCCGCTCGCCGCTGCAGACGGGCGGGAGCCAGGTCTTCTTCTGCTCCTCGGAGCCGTACTGGAGGATCGCCTCGCAGCCGAAGCTCGCCGCCGTAACGTTGAGGCCGATCCCCATGTCCACCCTGGAGAGCTCCTCGGTGATGATGGCGTTCCCCAGGCAGCCCGCTCCGGCGCCGCCGTACTCCTCGGGAACCCAGGCGCCGACGAGGCCTTGGGCCGCCGCCTTCGTCCGGATCTCCGCCGTGTACTTCTCCTGCTCGTCGCACTCCTCCGACAGGGATGTGAAATTGGCCCTCGCGAAGCGGTACGCCATGTCCTGCAACATCTTCTGTTCTTCGGTCAATTCAAAATCCATGGTTTCTTCCCTCCCTTGTCATTTTAGCTGACCTTGGCCTGAGAACTTGTCCTTTTAGGTGTTAAATAGAAATCCGGTTTGGTATAGTGCTGCGACAAACTGATCCTAACTGGAAGCCTGACCGGAAGGGCTTATAGCACATTCGCCTTCTGCCGGCAATGACCTCCTGCCCAAATGGATATTTTCAGGAAAACGGCGGAGAACATGACCATGCACATCATCGTGGACGGCTACAACCTGATCCGTCAAT
>JAHJQP010000073.1 GCA_018819165.1 Pseudomonadota bacterium | reverse complement strand
TGTGTCTGGATGAACTCTGCAGCCTCCTCTTCCGCCGTCCCCCCGATCTCGCCGATCATCACGATCGCCTCTGTCTGCGGATCCTTTTCGAAGAGCTCCAGGATATCGATGAAGCCGGACCCCACAATCGGGTCCCCGCCGATCCCGACGGAGGTGGACTGGCCGATTCCCAGACCGGTCAATTGCCAGATCATCTCGTAGGTGAGGGTCCCGCTTCGCGACACGACGCCCACGTTCCCTATCCTGTGGATGAAATTGGGCATGAAACCGACCTTCCCCACGCCGGGGGTCGTGATCCCCGGACAGTTGGGCCCGATCATCCGTGTCCCCGATCCTTTCAGCGCCTGTTTCACCTTGATCATCTCCGCCACGGGGAGTCCCTCCGTCATGCAGACGACAAGACCGATCCCCGCCTCGATTGCTTCGAAGATCGCATCCGGGGCAAACGCGGCCGGCGTATAGATCCCCGAAACGTTGGCGCCCTCTTTTTCCACGGCGTCGCTGACGCGGTTATACACGGGAATGCCGTCCAGCTCCGTTCCCCCCTTGCCGGGAGTGACCCCGGCCACGACATTCGTCTCCATCTTCACCGACTCCCGGGTGTGAAAGCTCCCCTCCGAGCCCGTGATCCCCTGAACGACAACCCGTGATTTCTCATTCAACAGTATGGTCATGGGAATCTCTCCTCTTGCTAACCTCTATGATCCGATCAGAGACACGGCCTTCTGGGCCGCCTCGTACAGGCCATCCGCCACCGTAAACCGGAGCCCGGATTCCTGCAGCATCCGACGCCCCTCCTCCACATTCGTCCCCTGGAGCCGCACCACCATCGGCAGCTTCATATCGATCTGCCCCGCCGCCTGGATCAGCCCGGCGGAGACGCGGTCGCACCGGAGAATCCCGCCGAAGATGTTGACGAGGATGCACTTCACGTTCGGGTCGGACGTCAGGATCCGGAACGCCTTTTCGATCTGCTCCGCCGACGCGCCGCCTCCCACATCGAGGAAGTTCGCGGGTTCGCCGCCCGCCATCTTGATCAGGTCCATCGTCGTCATCGCCAGCCCCGCCCCGTTGACCATGCAGCCGACGTTTCCGTCCAGCTTGATGTAGTTCACGGCGGCGTTCTTGGCTTCAACCTCCAGCGGATCCTCCTCGTCGGGGTCGCGCAGCTCACGGATCTCGGGGTGGCGGTGCAGGCCGTCATCGTCGAAGTTGATCTTCGTGTCGAGGGCCAGCAGTTGGCCCGGCTCGGTGATTGCAAGCGGGTTGATTTCCACCAGCGAGCAGTCTTTTTCCAGAAACAGCCGGTAGAGGTTCCGGACGATCTCCGCGAACTGCCTGCTTTGCCCCGCATCCAGCCCGAGGCTGACGGAGAGCTTGCGCGCCTGGAACGGGCTGAACCCAACGGCGGGATGGATCGCGCATTTGACGATCTTCTCCGGGGCCGTCGCCGCCACCTGTTCGATGTCCATGCCGCCCGCCTCCGAAGCCATGAACACCACGCACTCTCGCCCGCGCGAGCGGTCCACAACCACGCTCAAGTACAGCTCCTTCCGGATGGCGGACGCCTCCTCCACAAGAACCTTGCGCACCTTTTTCCCTTCCGGGCCCGTCTGGTGAGTCACGAGCTGCATTCCGAGGATCGACCGGGCTGCCGTCGCCGCCTCATCCGGCGCCGCCGCCGGCTTCACGCCGCCCCCCTTACCCCGGCCGCCCGCATGGATCTGCGCCTTGACGACGACCTGCCCCGCAAGTTCGCCGGCAATCCTGCGCGCCTCCTCCGGAGTTGCGGCCACCTCGCCGCGGGGTACCGGAATCCCATAGTCCAGTAAGAGTTTCTTCGCCTGATATTCATGAATCTTCATTCCGTACCTCCATCGCCGTGCGCACCTTTCGCATATTATGGATAATGACGACTTTTTACGAGGTCGTCAAAGTTGACGACCTCGTAAAAAGTCATAAAAAGCCTTGAACTGGGGACGGCTTCGTAAAAAGGCCGCAGGCAAGGCGTGCGAATCCTGAGGAGTGAGGCGTACTTTAGCGTACGCCGCAATGACGAAGGATGAAGCGCAACGCAGCATCCGGTCTTTTTACGAAGCCGTCAAAGTTGATTTGAAGCAAGCGGATTCAATCTCCAGAGGCCTTCGACCAGTTTCAGGCCGAGATCGAGGGCCTGGCGGTTCATCTCAAGGAATTTGGGGTTCATCTGCTCTTCGAGAACTTTCATAATGGACTCGGGCCGGATCAGCTTCGTCAGTCCGATTACGGCCCCGAGCATGCAGATATTGAAAACGATCGGCCGGCCGATCTTCTCCATCACCGTCTCGTACAGCGGCAGTTCCACCTGACGCGCATCCACCTTCTTGTCCAGCTTGACGTAGTGGCTGTCGGTGACAAGCAGACCGCCCGGACGGAGGATGGAATAATAATTCGCATACGCCTGCTGGGTCAGACATACCAGGACGTTGGGCTGGATCACTTTCGGAAAATGGATCGGGGACTCGGCGATGATGACATCAGAGCGGGTGGCGCCGCCGCGCGCTTCCGGACCGTACGACTGGGACTGAACGGCCACAAGATTTTCGTGCAGTACGGCCGCCTCGGCCAGAATGATCGCCGCCGTGATCACCCCCTGTCCGCCTGAACCGGAAAACACCATCCTGCATCGCTCCATAAATCAATTCCCCTTCATCGCGCGCTCGATGATCTTCTGATACTCGGCACAGTACTCGGGCATCTCCTTCTTCACGAAAATCCCCCGTTCGATCAACGAAGGGTTCGCCTGTTTCGCCTTGGAACCGATCGGCGTGGTCGTGGTTTTGAACTTCTCCATCATTTCCACCGCACTTCCCTCTTTGTTCTTCCTGCCGTAGTAAGTCGGACACTGCGACATCACCTCGACGACCGAAAATCCCTTGTGCCGGATCGCCTCCTCTATGACATCGGTAACCTGCTGAACATGGTATGATGTGGAGCGCGCCACAAACGTCGCCCCTGCCGCCGTCGCAATGTTGACCACATCGAATTCCTGGTCGATATTCGTATAAGGGGCCGTCGTTGCCATGGTGCCGTATCCCGACAGCGGAGAATACTGACCGCCCGTCATTCCGTAAACCTTGTTGTTCATCACGATCGCCGTCATATCGATGTTCCGCCGGCAGGCATGGATGAAGTGGTTCCCCCCGATCGACAGCGCATCGCCATCCCCCATCGGCACCAAAAGCGTCAGCTCCGGACGGCTCATCTTTACCCCGATGGCGAACGCCAGCGCCCGCCCGTGTATCGTGTGCAGCGTATGAAAATCCATATACCCCGCAATCCGCGACGAACAGCCGATCCCCGACACCATCACGATGTCGTTTTTCTTCAACCCGATATTTTCGATCGCGCGTATGAGACCATTCAGCACAATACCGTGCCCACAGCCCGGACACCAGATATGCGGGAAAAACCTCTCACGGATATAGTCCGTTAAAGCCATGTCACACTCCTTTACCCTGGATCAGCCTCATTATATTCTGGATATCCGTCGGGGTGATCAGCATCCCGTCCACCCGGTTGGCAAGAAAGACCCGCTCCGGTCGCTCCACCGCCGCCCTGACGGATTGAAGCACCTGCCCCATGTTCATCTCCACGACCACCACATAGCGCGCGCCTTTGGCCTTCTCCCGCACCAGGGCAGAGGGAAAGGGCCACAACGTCTGCAGCTCCAGCAAACCCATCCGCTCGCCGCGCTGACGACGGTTCAGCACCACATGCAGCGCCGAACGGGCTGACGAACCATACGAAATCAGCAGCGTCTCCGCATCCTCTACGTGGTATTCCCGGTAACGCGTCACATCGTCCACATGGTTCTCGATCTTGTCCACCAGATGTCGCAGCAGCCCGTACACCACCTGCGGATTCTCGGACGGGAAGCCCCACATGTCGTGGAACAGTCCCGTCACGTTGTAACGGTGAACGCCTCCGAAATCCGACATCGGCAACCGGCCGTCCTCCCGGGGCAGGTAAGGATGGTAATCTACCCCCTCACGCACCGACGTCTTGAGCCGGTCCACGATCGCGATCTTCCCGGGCTCCGGAATTTCCAGCCCCTCCCGCATGTGCCCGATCACCTCGTCCAAAAGCAGGATCACCGGCGTCCGGTATGTCTCCGAAAAATTAAAGGCGTCCACCGTAATCGCAAATACATCCTGATGGTTTGACGCCGTCAAGGCGATGATCGAATGATCCCCGTGCACCCCCCACCTGGCCTGGTTCACGTCCCCCTGGCTCACCTTCGTCGGCAGCCCCGTCGAGGGTCCTCCCCGCTGCACATCCACGATCACGCAGGGAATCTCCGCCATGATCGCGTATCCCAACCCCTCCTGCATCAGCGAAAACCCCGGACCGCTCGTCGCCGTC
>JAHJQP010000072.1 GCA_018819165.1 Pseudomonadota bacterium | reverse complement strand
TAGCGCAGGTAGCGGACGCCTCCATCGATATTTTTTTCGGGATGGAAGGAATCCTGGACTTGCAGCGTGGCCGCCGTGGCCGGCATGAGTTGCATCAACCCCCGGGCGCCGACGGGTGAAACAGCCCGGTGATTGAAGTTCGATTCCGCCTTGATGATGGCTTTTACCAGGGCGGAATCGACATGATATTTCTCGGCGGTCCTGTTAATCAGATCGTCGTAGCGGGTTATATCGCCCCCCAGTTGAAAGATAACCCGTTTCTCCTTCATAACGAGGATGTAAGGAACATCGGATTCCGTGGGGACATTGGTAAGGTGGATGACCCCCTCCGCGTCCACATATTTATATATATCCGCCTTGCATTCCGAAGCAGTAGGGACGATAAAGATCAGCAGAAAAAGAAGCGGGAAAATCCATAAAATTTCTTGAGCGCGAAGGGAGCTGATTTTCCAAGCTCTCAATATATCGATTACCGTCCCTTGCACCATCATATTCCTCCAAAACGCAAGTGGTATATACCTCAACCGCTTTCTTAATTCAAGATTTATGCTTCATTATCCTTATTCTTGACATGACCCGCTGATGGTGGTAAGCAATTTTAGAAGTGAGGTGATTCAGGTCGGGGCGTGGCGCAGTCTGGTAGCGTATCTGAATGGGGTTCAGAGGGCCGGTGGTTCAAATCCACTCGCCCCGACCAATAAAAAATGAAAACCGCCGAACAGGCGGTTTTTTAATATATTTCAGAGGCCGATCCGATAATGGATGTTGACAATCGGAGGGGTAAAGCATATATAGAGCAAGGATTTTACCATGCGAGAGTGGCGGAACTGGTAGACGCACTGGACTTAGGATCCAGCCCGCCTGAGCGGATAGGGGTTCAAGTCCCCTCTCTCGCACCAATCTCAGGATTATCCGGATAAAATGTCTTTTGATAAAGGAGTATATTGCCGTGAGTGACATCAGTGCCGCCGTAAAGATTGAAGATATCAGTTCCGTCAAGAAGAAATTGTCATTTGATATTGCCTGGGCGGATGTGAAAAATGAACTGGACGCGGTTTACCGTCAGGTGGGCAAGACCGCCAAGATAAGAGGTTTCAGGCCGGGCAGGATTCCGAGGGGGATACTGGAAATGCACTACCGGGAACAGGCGGAAGAAGAGACGCTGTCCAAGCTGATAAACAGATACTATTGGGAGACTTTGCAGGAGAAACAGATCCCCGCGGTGACTCGGCCCGAGATTGAGCAGAAGGGGATCGAAATGGAAAAGGATTTTGTTTTTTCGGCAACGGTCGAAGTGGAACCAATCATCGAGCCGAAAGACTATCTCGGGCTGGAACTCGAGAGAGAAGAACCGGTCGTGACAGAAGAGGATCTTGAAACAAGAATGGAGGAGATTCGGCAGCTGTTCGCCACGATGGAAGAGGTCCACGAGGATCGCGGGGTGCTCCCGGGGGATTTCGTAACCCTCGATTTTGAAGGTTTCCTTGCCGGCGAACCGCTTAAAGAGCTGAAGTCCGAGAATTATTTACTGGAGATAGGTTCAAAGGCGTTTATTCCCGGTTTTGAGGATGAGTTGATCGGCATGAAAAAGGGGGAAACGGACTCTTTCCCGGTCAAATTCCCCGAAACCTATCATGCCTCGCATCTGGCGGGAAAGGATGTCGATTTTACGGTAAGCATCAAAGGGATCCGTATCAAGAAGCTGCCGGAGATTGATGATCAATTTATTAAGAACTTTGAGCGATACGAATCACTGGATGCCCTCAGGACCGATGTGCGGAATAATCTTGAAGAGGAGAAAAAGCGCAAAATAGCTGCGGATTTTGAAAGGCATATCAGTGAAAAACTTCTGGCGAACAATGACTTTGAGGTCCCAACGTCATATGTGGAGCGTCAGATCTATTACATGATGGCCGATACGCAGCAGAGAATGGCTGCCGGCGGTATGGATCCGAAGCGGGCGGCCGATTTCAGCTTTAAACTCCATGATCAGTTCCGTGAAGAGGCGATCAAGATCGTGAAAACAACTCTTCTTCTCAAGAACATCGCCAGGAAGGAGGCCTTGACCGTCGGTGAAGACGAGGTGGAAAAAGAGATCCGGGAGATCGCCGCACAGAGGGCTCAGGATTATGGGACTTTGAAAAAATCTCTTGAAAAGGATGACCTGATCGAAAACGTCAGGAGCAAGCTCCTCAGCCGCAAGACCTATGAATTACTGGAGGAAAAGGCCACGATCACTTCAATCAGGAAGGAAAATTCCAAAATCCCGGAGAAAGGAAAATGACCCTTATACCAATGGTGGTGGAACAGGATGGACGGGGAGAGAGAGCCTTTGATATCTATTCAAGGCTCCTGAAGGATCGCATCATTTTCCTGGGAACGGCTATCGACGATGAAGTGTCTAACCTGGTGATCGCGCAGATGCTCTATCTGGAATCAGAGGATCCTGATAAGGAGATCTTTTTTTATCTGAATACCCCCGGCGGGCATGTCAGCTCAGGCCTCGCGATTTTCGATACCATGCAATACATCAAGCCCGCAGTCGCTACAGTCTGCATGGGACAGGCGGCCAGCATGGGCGCGCTTCTGCTGGCGGCGGGCCAGAAGGGGAAAAGGTATGCTCTGCCCCATTCGAGAATCCTGATCCACCAGCCGTTGGGCGGGTTTTCGGGACAGGCAACGGACATCGATATTCAGGCCAGGGAGATTCTGCGGCTGAAGGAGGATCTGAACCAGATCCTGGCCGAGCTGACGGGGCAGCCCATGAAAAAAATCACCGCCGACACGGAGCGGGATTATTACATGACTGGTGCGCAAGCCAGGGAATATGGTATAATCGATGAGATCATCGTCAAGAAAATTTGACGGCTTCGCAAAAAGAGTCCAAAATCCTGTCACTACCGTGGAAACGGGAGCCCAGAATAACTAACTTAATTCTCTCCTTCGCGGTAATGACAAATGGAGTCGAAATTCGACTTTTTTACGTGAATATCAATGATAGGGGTTTTTACATGGTTAAAAAAGGAAGAGATCAACAGGAAGGACGGGGACTTCTGTTCTGTTCGTTCTGCGGTAAAAACCAGAATGAAGTAAAAAAGCTGGTTGCCGGTCCCATGGCCTATATCTGCGATGAATGCATCGAGCTGTGTCGTTGTATTGTCGAAGAGGAGTGTGAAAAACCGGGTACGGATGAGTTCCGCAAGGGAAACCCGGAACCGAAGGCCATCACGAAATTTCTGGATCAGTATGTCATCGGCCAGGAAAGACCTAAGAAAGTCCTGTCCGTTGCCGTCTATAATCACTACCGCCGGTTGTTTTCCCCTGTAGATATGGGGGGAGTCGATATTCAGAAGAGCAACATCCTGCTCATCGGACCGACCGGTTCCGGAAAAACGCTTCTGGCCAAGACGCTGGCAAAGATGCTGAATGTACCCTTCACGATTGCCGATGCGACCACGCTGACGGAGGCAGGCTATGTGGGTGAGGATGTGGAGAATATCATTCTCAGCCTCCTTCAGAATGCCGATTATGATGTGGAAAGGACATCAAAAGGGATTGTTTATATTGACGAAATCGACAAGATCGCAAAAAAATCAGGAAATCCTTCCATCACGAGGGATGTTTCGGGAGAGGGGGTCCAGCAGGCCCTGCTCAAGATTATCGAAGGGACGATGGCCAACATTCCGCCCAAGGGAGGAAGAAAACACCCGCAGCAGGAATTTATCCAGGTAGACACGACGAATATACTGTTCATCTGCGGCGGGGCCTTCAATGATCTTGACGATATCATCGCCCGCCGGATCGGCGTAAACGCGATGGGTTTCGGGGCCGAGATCAGAAGCAAACGGAAAAAGAGGACGGATCAGCTTCTACCCGAAGTCCAGCCGGAGGATCTTCTTAAATACGGCCTGATTCCGGAGTTCATCGGTAGGTTGCCGGTGATCGCGACGCTCAATGAGCTGACGCAGGAAGATCTTATCCAAATACTGGTTGATCCCAAGGATGCCATTATCAGACAGTATCAGAAGCTGTTCGAGATAGAAGGGGTCAAACTGAAATTTACGGAGGGCGCCCTCCGGGCCGTTGCAAAACTGTCGGCGGAAAGGAAATCGGGGGCGCGCGGATTGCGGGCAATTCTGGAAAATACGATGCTCGAGATCATGTACGATTTGCCGTCGACGAGCGATGTGAAGGAATGCGTGATCAGCGAGGAAGTGGTGCTGAACAAGGAAAAGCCGATCCTCCTATTTGAAAAGAAATCGGAAACCGCTTAAAAAAAAGCGCAACTGCAGGAAGAAAACATGATGTTTGATCGCGAAAATAAAGTGGAAGTGAATGAGAAAATCATGGACATCCCACTTTTGCCTCTCCGGGATGTGGTGGTCTTTCCCCATATGATTGTCCCCCTTTTTGTGGGCCGGGAAAGGTCTATCGCCGCCCTGGAATTTGCCATGAAGGAGGAAAAGGGGATCTTCCTGGTGGCCCAGAAAAGCGCCCAGAAGGATGATCCCGGTGAAGACGACATCCATGCAATAGGGACGGTCGGAATCATCATCCAGCTTCTGCGTCTGCCCGATGGTACGGTCAAGGTTCTGGTCGAGGGGAAAATGCGGGGGATCATCCGCGAATATCTCCCCTGTGACGACTTTTTCCTGGTGCGCGCCGAAGAAATGGAAGAGTTTGTTGGGCTGGACAGGGTCAAGATAGAGGCCCTGATGAGGAGCATCCGGGACTCCTTTGAAACCTATGCCAAGATGACAAAGAAAGTGCATCTGGAGATGGTGGGGACCATCGCCTCCATCGAGGACCCGTCAAAAATGGCGGACGTAGTCATATCACAGGTCAATGCTAAATTGGAGGACAAGCAGAGGGTCCTCGATATCGGCAACGTCTCCGAGAGAATGGAAGCGATCTATGAGCTGATGCTTTCTGAGATCGAAATCCTTCAGGTTGAGGAGAAGATTAAAAGAAGGGTCAAAAAACAGATGGAAAAGACCCAGAAGGACTACTACCTCAACGAACAGATGCGGGCCATCCAGAAGGAAATGGGGGAGAAGGACGATTTCCGAAACGAAATCGTTGAACTGGAAAAAAGACTGAAACAGAAGAAGCTTTCCGAAGAGGCCCACAAGAAGGTCAAGCAGGAAATCAAAAAGATGCAGATGATGGCCCCGATGTCTGCGGAGGCGACGGTGGTCAGAAATTACATCGACTGGCTGCTCGACATGCCCTGGTCCGAAAGGACAGAAAACAGTTATACCCTGAAGGAATCGGAGACCATCCTTGAAGACGATCATTACGGACTGAAGAAGGTCAAGGAGCGGATCATCGAATATCTGGCCGTGCAGACCCTCGTGAAGAAGAACAAAGGGCCGATCCTCTGCCTGGTTGGACCTCCGGGTGTCGGAAAGACCTCGATTGCGAAGTCGGTGGCCCGCGCCACCAACCGGAAATTCGTCCGGCTTTCACTGGGCGGCGTCAGAGACGAGGCCGAAATCAGGGGACACAGGCGAACCTATATCGGTGCCATGCCGGGAAGGATCATCCAGCTTCTTAAAAAGGCCGGCACAAACAACCCCGTGTTCTGCCTTGATGAGGTGGATAAACTGAGCTCAGATTTTCGCGGCGATCCCTCTTCGGCCCTGCTGGAGGTTTTAGATCCTGAGCAGAACTATGCCTTCAACGACAATTACCTGGAAGTCGATTACGATCTATCCGATATCATGTTCATCACCACGGCCAATGTGCTCCAGACGATTCCCGCGCCGCTCCAGGACCGGATGGAGGTAATCCGCCTGGCTGGCTATACGGAGCCGGAAAAACTGAATATCGCCAAGCGCTTCCTCGTGCCCAAGGTGATGGTGGCCAACGGGCTTAAAAAGGACGGTGTTCTTTTTACGGACGGTGCGCTGATGACGATCATCCGTCAATATACACGGGAAGCGGGGGTAAGGAATCTGGAGCGGGAAATCGCTTCCATCTGCCGTAAGGTAGCCAAGAAGATTGTGGCGGAGGGTGGAAAAGGCCGAATAAAGATTTCCTCGAGATCTGTTCCGGGCTATTTGAGTGTGCCGAAATTCCGTCATGGGGAAACAGAGGGGCGGGATGAAATCGGTCTCGCGATCGGTCTTGCCTGGACCGAAGTAGGCGGGGAACTTCTGGTGATTGAGGCCTCCATTATGCAGGGAACGGGGAAAATGACCCTGACCGGGAAACTCGGAGATGTGATGCAGGAGTCGGCACAGGCAGCGCTCACGTATGTCCGCGCCCGGGCCGGAAGGTTCGGATTGACGGAAGGTTTCTACAAGGAGACGGATATCCATGTCCATGTGCCGGAGGGCGCCATTCCCAAGGATGGACCTTCAGCCGGAATCACCATGGCCACTTCCATAGCCTCGGCTTTAATTCGGCGTAAGGTCAGAGGCGATCTGGCCATGACGGGAGAGATCACCCTGAGGGGCAGGGTGTTGCCGATCGGCGGCCTTAAAGAGAAGCTCCTGGCCGCACATCGGGGGAATATTCGTACAGTCATTATTCCCAAGGACAACGAAAAGGATCTGGCTGATGTCCCTGCCAATATTCTGAAGGACATGGAGATCATCTTCGTGGATCATGTCGATGAGGTCTTGAAGGTTGCGCTTCTGCCCGAGGAAAAAATAGAGGAGAAGGAAAATTCAAAGCAAGATGATATGATGTTGCCCATTATAGACGCCATTATGGAAAAAACTGAAGTTCCTTTGCATGCATTATTTTCTGACAGCCAGGGGAAAACACGGAGGAGAACTTAATTCTTGACAAGGGGGAGCGTAGCTGTTAGAAACCCACGCAGAAAAGAGGGTGATACGGGCGGGTAGCTCAGCTGGGAGAGCGCCACGCTTACACCGTGGAAGTCACAGGTTCAAGTCCTGTTCCGCCTACCAGG
>JAHJQP010000071.1 GCA_018819165.1 Pseudomonadota bacterium | reverse complement strand
TTATTTATTGAAGTCTTGTTTTTGGGAAAATGCTTTTGTGTAGCAGCTTTCCTTCCGTAATGAACAAAAAGTGGAATGTAAAAAGAAGAAAAGCCCCGCCGAATGACGGTTTCTACTAACATTCACCTTTGAATGTCTTGACAGATTGAGGAATGTTCTGTGAAAGATAGTAGAATAGAAATTTTCAGTGATTACCCTTTCTTCACATACGTGATCGTTGTCGCCTTGCAGCGGCGCTTGGTTTGATCGACGAAACCCAGGGTGAATTTCCCTTCCGGCTTCTGAAAGATGTCCAGGCCCCGGCCGAGGAGGATGCGCCATCCAATGTCGGTTTCGATCCAGCGGTCGTGCAGGCCGGCCTCGAAGCGCCAGGCAAGCGCGATGCGATCCGGAACGAGACTCTCCTTGAGCTCGTTCATCTTGGCGGAGATTTCTGTTTCCTGACTCTTCGTATCGGCCCCCGTGACCAGCTCGACCGACAATCCCGCCTCCGTCGCCGTCAATGTTTCGCAAAAACTCAGGAAGTTGTGAATCTGGTAATCGTAGCGGATATAAGGGTCAACCAATTTGATGCCCGTTGCGCCTCTCAAATAGGGATTAAAAAGCCGCGCGTAGGAAACGCCGCGTTGACCGTCGGCAATGTTCAACGTCGTCTCGATCGCCTTTCGGTCCGGCGACAGATTGTCCGAGGGCGCTTCGGCCTTCTCCTGCGCCGGTTTTTCTTCCGGATGGGACATCTGGAAATCGTCGGGCCTTTCGCTCTTGATCGTCACCCATGAATACTCCTGATCCAGTTTGGCCAGCTCATCCCTGATCTGCTGACGCATCCGGACCGCCGGGTTCACGCAGTATTCGACAAACTCCTCACTGGTTACCTGAAGGTCGGGAAACAGCAGCTTCAGGAAGCCTTCCGCTATCCGCGCGACGGCTTTGCTGTCACGCATATCTTCGCATGCCGGCAGGCGCATGCTGTGGGAAACGTAATCGGCGTACTGAAGATCGCTCCTCAGTTCGTGCAGCACTTCGCTAAAGAAATCTCCCTTGAATCCCAGGCTCTTGGAGGGCGTATTTTTCGTGATCCGGGGCATGAACCACCCTTCCAGAAGCCCGTGCAGGCGATCCACGAAAGCCGATTCCTGAAGGGACGCGGGCAGCTCCTTGAAAATGCCGTTCGTCTCATAGAGGGGGCGGTGATCCGGGCCGATGGTGATGTTGCCCAGGATGGCGAAACCGCATTCGGCGGTTCCCATATCCCCAGTGGCCCGCCGATAGCGGCCGCTTTCCAGATACATCTTCAGGGCCGCCATGGCCTCTCCGGCCGCGTCCGTATGGATCTTCTGTACCTCGTCCACGACGACGACGTCGTATCTGGGCATCAATCCCAGTTGTTTGCTCTGGCTGTTGAAGAACAGAGCAGGCGCGGAGAGCTTCCCGCCGGGAATTACGGCGGCATACCGGCTGATATTGTCGAACACGAAGGATTTCCCCGTACCCTTGGGCGCCAGCTCGGCCATATTCACCCTGGGCTGGACGAGAGGGATGATCCGGGAAAGCAGGAGCATTTTCTGCGGCACGGTGTGGGTGTCGGGATTGAACTGACAGCTCGAAATCAGCAGATCGATCCATTCCGGAAGGGTGAAATGTTTCCGGCATTCCCGGAAGTACTGGAGATCGACGCCGGGGCTCTGGAAAGGCTTGAAATCCACCATCCAGACCTGGCCCCGTTTGACCTCCTCGCCATCCGGCGGCACGTAGCGCAGGGTCCCGAGACCCCACATGCCCGTTTTCAAAAGCATGGGATTGTCGTCGATGATCCCTTTTTGAATCATGGCGTTGTTGGCATCAAGCACGGGAATGCTCAGCTCGTGGGCGTTCTTGGCCAGGTTGACGTTGACGCGGAAGTCGTCGATGATCTTGACCTCTTCCTGCTCTTTCAGGCGGTTGAGGAGAATATTCTTATCCGCCTTCTGGGGAAGGTGGGATGAGACGATCTTGATGATCTCTTCGCGCCCCTCCTCCGTTAAGGCGTCGCCGGAGAGATACTGGCTGATGATCCATTCGCCGACATAGACGGGGATCGCCCTCGCCCCGAACCCGGCTTTCGACATCAACCCCTTGTTGATGACCACCTCTCCGTAATAATCCTGTGCCTTCGCTTCGAATGATTTCATCGCTCTTCCATCCTTGACGCTTTCAAACGCCTTATTTTAGGTCCTTCAAACTAAACCCGCCCGTCACCGCCGATTTGAAAACCCCCGCCGCCTTCAGCTCCATGGCCCGTTCCTCGCCAGCGATCTCATAGACGAGTTGGATCGACAATTCCCCCCGTCCGAGGGCCGAGCGGTTGAAATTGCACTCCAGGGAGACGGTAGCCGTTTCTCCCTTCGCGACAAGGGGCAGTTCCTGACCTTTGAGTTGCGCCTCCGGCGAAAGGATTGTCACGCGCACGACGCGCAGGTCCTCGGAATTGGGATTCAGGATATCAATGGAAAGCCGCGTCAAACGCAGAATGTGGAACAAAGCATGTCCGGTCGCAGGATCAATTTGCAGGCCCACAAACCGTGCCTTTGGCGCTTTCCTATCAGCTTTTGTCGCTTTGAAGACAGCCACGGGCACGATCACCTCCTCGGGTGTTGCCCCGCCGTGGGCATATCCTTTGCCGGCCCCGGAGCTTACGGTGCTGTGCCCCCGAGGGATGAAAAAGACGTTCTCCCCCTTTACGAATGGCGGAACGAAACGATATCCCAGCGACCAGAGGTTTTCGGGAACGGTGTCGGCCACACCCTTTTCAACCACGGCAAAGCGCTTTCTTTCGTCCGCGAAGAGCTTTCCCGCGATTCTGGACTCGAAGGAATGCCTCTCCTGATCGAGAACACGGCAGGCGCCGTGATCGGTCAGGACGTAAAGTCCAAAGGCATCCCTGGTGCCCGGCCATCGCTCCAGAAGGGAGCCCGTCGCCCCGGCAACGCGCATGAACAGGCGGTGGAGTTCTTCCTCGTGGGTCGTCCCCTTGGCGGCCATATCGTCATGGAGGATCTCATCGGCGGTCAGTAGATTGAGCAGGACAACCGTTGGGGTCTCCGGCGCCGTAAAGTCGGAGAGCATTTTCAGATTCGACAAATAGACGGCCTGCCGGCCGTTCCAATCGCTACCAGCACGATTCCGCAGGAGCGATTCATAGTTGGTCCCCGGCGGGCAGTTCCAGTCGCCGCTGATCAATGTCGGTTTGACGAACTCCGTATCCGTAGGCAAGGGCGAAAAACGAAACTCCAGGGCATAGCGATGAAAACCGGCCCTTTGCATGGCCTCCTGGAATATCGGCCAGAATGTCAACGGGAGGCCGTCAACCAGAATGATTAGCGAGAGGGTGTCGTTGCGGATCGAATCGCCGAAAGCGCCAAGCGCGTGAACCAGGCTGAAGGCGGTTGATTGATGGAGGGTCGCATAATCCCGGATGTACCAGTCGCTAAAGGATTGCACAACCTTTTCCAATTCTGCATCATCATGCCCGCTTTTGGTCTGCCAATGCCGATAGGGGATATAGTCCTTCTCCGTCCAGGCTATCCAGGCGGACGGATTGTCGAACGCATACCCATCGGGCGGGTGGAGGCGCGGCGGCGGGACAAGGTCGTCGAGGGCCACTATTTCCGTGGCGTTAAGGCCCGGACAATCCCGAAACCGCTCCTTGACCGCTTGAATATCTTCGGCGCTCGGTGCGAACCGGCCCGCACTTAACAGATACCTGAGCAACTTGAATTCCTTGAACAAGCGCCCGGATGCGCCGTGAACTACTCGCCGGAAGGCATCGGAGGAGTCTATTTCCTCTCCGACGTCCCGGTAAAACATTTCAATCTGCGCCACTGCCTCTTCGATGGCTTTGCGTTCAAGCGGAAGGGTCTTGACGGCTTCGCCGGGAATGGCCCGCAGAAATTTCACCCGCTGCAAGGGGACGACGTATTCCAGCAATTTCTCGGGATACCCGTAAAGCAGCGCCCAGAGGCTCAGGTCCTGCCATAACTGCTCCGGTTCGCCGGTGAGATTTTCGATCAACGTCTTCTCCCATGTGGAGCCCGCATGATTGACCCAGAGCTGCCCCTGTTCCCGGAGGCACCGCATCAGTAGGGGATTCCGATCCAGAAGAACCCGCGTTTCCGGCCGCGCAAGCATCGGAACGACCTCCCCGATACGATTCCGATCCAGACGCACTCCGCGAAACGCTTCCCCAAGGAAATGGCCGAGCATCACTTCCTCAAAACGGCAGGGTCGCTCCTGACGGAGATCCAGGTCGAGGAGTTTCATGGACAGGCAGTCTTCATCGGTCAACCAGTCGGGAACGGCGACATTCCAACCGTCGGCCAGAAGGTCGCGCGCCGTCTTCTCGGTAAACCGCACGGTCAGGCGGATCTCATCGCAGAATTTTTGCAGCCAGACAAAATGATGGCGCTTGCGGACTAAGACGATTAGGCGCGTCTCTCCAGAAGTCCCTTCAGACAGGGCGTGACAAGCTTTCACATAATCGGCATCCGTCTCCAGAAGAAGAACGCCCTCGGGCAGGCGGTGTGCATAGTCCCCGATATGGCTGATTTCAACACTCATGCATCGCCCTTCCCGGTCAGATGTTGACGGATGGTCTTTTCCAGTTCCGTTGCAACCTCCTTGGAGAACAATCCCTGATGAACACCCTGCCTGAGCAGAGATTTCAATACGGTGATAAATCCCGACAGGCTATCCGGAACCTTGAATGAAGCCTCTTTGTTACCAAAAAGATCGCGTTTTTCGTTGATCTCATACTTTTTCGCCTTGTTGACGATCTCCACAGCGACCATGTCACTGGCGTTGCCGTGCTCGTCCAGCGCCCGCATCTTCACAACGACGCTTGCCCTGTCTTTGACGAGGATGGCAAGGTTCATTTTTTCCTTGAAGCGCAGAGCTCCCTCCGCTTTTTTCGGATCTTCACCGGTTGTTGTGTAGATGATTTCCACCGCACCCTTGGGAACAGACAGGATCAAGTCTTCTCCTTGTTCGACCTCGTAGGTCTTCACCTTGATCTCCGGAATCGGAACCTCCGGCTTCGCCTCATCGATGGAAGCCTTGGCCAGCTTGATCTTGGCCACATAGTCCGCCGTCTGCACCGTCGTCCAGTTCTCCACAGGATTAAAACCGAAGACCTCTGGCAGTTTCTTGAACAGAAACCCCCTTATGTCGTCCGTTTTGGCATACTGCGTCAGCAGGTCGCAGGCGTCGCCTTCGTCGTACTTCAACGGATCCCGCTGGTTTGGACTCAGTCCCTTGTACCACTGGCCGATGGCGTTCTCGCATTCCACCAGGTCTCCCTCGATGCCGAACACCTCGCAAACCGCCCTGGCCACCGACTCCCGGAGGCGCTGGAGACCAGAATCCAAACGTTTTACATCGGCGCTGAAGGCCTCCCCGATAATCTTAGCATCCTTCTCCGAAAGGTCGTTCCCTACAGGCTCAACGCTGTAGAGGGAAGGCAGACGGTGGAGGATCAGATCGAATCTTTCCATCCGGTCCGCACTGTCGAGCAGTTCCCTAAATTTCATCAGACGCGGCTGCTCTTTCTTCCCATAGAGATCCGCGATCCTGGCGGCGACCGGCAATCCCTGCCACCATTTTTTCAAGTCTGCCGCGGTCTTTTCGACGGAGCGGATTTCACCGTGCTTCAGAGCCGGCGCACGAACGGCCCGCGCCACGGCTTCCACCAGACCCCGCTGCGCCTCCGAAATCTCAATGATCTCCAGAACCAGCTTTGTTCCCGGGTCGGCGACGATTTGCATCACATCGTCGTAAGCGTCGATGTTTTTCTCTACCGTCCTTGTCGTATCTGCATAGACCCGCAGCCGCTCGCCGAAGGCGCGTACGCAATGGGCGAGGGCGAGGATCTGGGTTGTGCTCCCCGCACCGTACGGCGCGTTCCGGGTATCGTGTAAGAATGTCCCCAGGGACAAGGTTTTTCCCGAAGGCAGGCTTTTCAGGTCCCGGCACAGCGCTTTCAAGACGGGATAGTTGTCGGAAATCCTGTCCGGGTCGCTTTCGCACTCGAAAAAGGCGACCGTTCCTTCCTCGCCCGTTTTCCTCAACGCCCCGGCGCCTTTGAGAAGCACTTTCTCCAGATACCGTTTCTCGCCGTGATTGTCCGGGTTGCCGTTATCAATCATGACCTTTTCCGATTCCAGCAGCACTTTAACCGCCTGCTTGAGCGCGTTGTTCCTGCCCGTGCGCCACTTGTCGTCGTGACCGAGGTTCAAATCAGGATGGTTGATTCGGCAGCGCTGCGTATAGAGACGCTCACAAAGCAAATCCGCCGGCTGATGGCTCTGGCGGGGACAATCCACGAGGACTTGCCCGTCCTTCCCGTGCCAGCATGCCTTTTCACCGTCCATGATCTCCTGCATGATCCGCTTCAACCGGACCAGGTATCCGTCGTCGACGTTCTCGAAGATGTCCCGCAGACGCGATTCTGTCTGGGCGCTGATCTTCACGGCCTCGTTCGGTGGGAGAAAATACCGGCAGGCCTTGACGCGCAGCAGTAGATCCGCGAAGGGTTGCGGGTCATGGGGAACCGCAACGGCCATGTTCTCATAGGGGTTCTCTTTCACGGCCTCCCTGGCCACCCGAATGTCGGTTTCGTTCTCGCAAAGGGCGTAAAACACAACGCCTTCGCCGCCGTCCCGCTCTTTGAGAAATCTCTGCTCCCATTCGCGGTACAGCTCGTTCCAGAGGGTTTTTCCGAGGTCCTTCGCCAAGACGAAGCGTCTCTGGAACCGCTTGTCCTCGTTGAAGGCCAGGTTGTACTGACCGGCCTTGAGAAACTCCCGCTCATGAGGATCGGCCGCCTCCTCGATCAGGGCGGCAAGTGTGTCTTTCGTGTGGAGCGACTCGTCCGCAAGAAATTGATCGATGAGATCATATGGGTCAGGTCCCGTCCCGGCGGCCAGTTCATAGGTCTTGGATTGTTGCCGGAAGAACACGGCGCCGGTCTTGACGAGGGCCTTGAGGTGATTTTCCACCTTCCTCTTTTCGGAGCCGGTCAGGCAGTAGAGACCGAACTGAAGATTTTCCAGGGTCGTGGGGATCTGGGAGAGTTCGTAAACGAGGATGGCGCGCAGGATGGCCAGGCGCTCCTCCATCAGTTCGCCGAACATGTCTCCCTCGCCGCTCTTTCGCAAGACCTCCAGACTGGCGTAATAGCCGTTGACGAGCTGCCGTTGCCTTTCCCGCAGCTCCGTGTTTTTCAGAGAAAGCTCCCGCTGGAAGAAGACGAACAAAAAGTCCGCGGTGTAGAGACTGAGCTTCCCTCCGCCCGCGGTGATCTCCTCCTTCCCGATGAAATCGGCATAGGACCCCTCCGCGCCGCCGACGTCTCCGGAAAAGAAGGTAAACGTGCTGCGGGCGTCCGAACCGATCTCCGACGAGAGCCGCAACAGGCATGCCAGAGCCATGGGGTGCATGCCGTAAATGTCCTCCAGGATCTTCTCTCGGATCCGCCCCATGTCGGTGAGCCAGGGAAAGAGATTCAGCGAAGCGCAGGCGGGGAGAAACTGATCGAAGAGGCTGGTCTTCGCCTGGATCTCCTCACGCCAGGCGGCGGACTCCTTGTCCACCTCGACGATGGCGCCGATGATCTCTTCGATTCCCTCGTTGAGAAGATCCACGGGGGTGATGCGGGCGCTCATGACGGCCGCATCGTCCTTGCTGTAGCGGTCGGCGTAGGCCTTGAAGTCCTTGTGAATGCAGCCGACGAAAAGGACGTTGGGCTCGTTCTTGCAGAGGGTCTCCATGAATCCCTGGAGCACGTCCTTCGCATAGGCGGCCTTTTCCAGGGTGAAACCGAATTCGTCGTAAAGAACAGCCAATCCCTTGAATCTGCTCTTGAACTGCTCATCCCGGATCAGGTTCTTGACGATGGGGATCAGGTTGCCCGACCGGGGCTGAAAGGCAAGCCCACCCATCATTTCGCTGAAGGCCGCATGAAACTGGCTGAGGGCCTCCGCATCGAAATCCCGGAGCCGCGATCTGAGTTGCTCGGCCGAAGCGCCGGGTGCGATTCGGGACAGGGCTTTCCCGAAATCTTCATAAAAATTCCGGACCCCGCTCTCCCCTTTCTTTTCCCATTCATCTAAAAGACGCCCGGCTTCATCGAACTCCGACTGCAACGCCACATCGAGACCGGCGGAACGGCAAGCCTCGAAGATCGCCTTCAGGACCACCTCCTCAAAACGCTTTCCGGAATCGTAGTCGCAAATGGCCACCAGATACTGACCGTCCCTGCGGACATTCCGGAGCATCTTCGCCGTGTCCGGATCGAGCTTTTCGTAGTTTCCGAAGAACCCCTTCATGCCCGGATCGCCGCTGGACCGGCTGAGGGCGTTGGCCAGCATCAGGGTGAGGTGGGATTTTCCCGTTCCGTAGGAACCGCTCAGGAGGTAGAATTTTCGGTCGTTGGGCTGGTAGAGGCCCCGGCAGAGCCGCTCGAAGGCCGCCCGATGGGACTTGGTCGGCCGGTACATGGCCATGCGGTCGGCGTTTTCCCTGGCCTCCTCGTA
>JAHJQP010000070.1 GCA_018819165.1 Pseudomonadota bacterium | reverse complement strand
GAACTGATCCTGATGCTGATCCACTTTCTGGACAAACTCGGACTGGCAAAGCTTAACCTGGAAATCAATTCCCTCGGCTGTGCGAAGTGCCGGCCCGCCTTCCGGGAGGCGATCGTTTCCTTTCTCGGCGGTCAGGTGGAAGAGCTCTGCGGGGACTGCCAGCGGCGGCTCGGGACCAACCCGCTGCGTGTTTTTGACTGCAAGGTGGACAAATGCGGCGAGATAATCTCCCGGGCACCGCGCCTGATGGACTTCATCTGTCAGGATTGCCGGGAGCATTTTGAAAAGGTCCAGGGGTGTCTTAGCCTCTTTGAAGTTCCCTACCGGCTGAATGCAAAAATGGTCCGGGGACTCGACTACTACACGAGGACCACGTTTGAGGTGACCACGGAGTTTCTTGGCGCGCAAAATGCCGTCGTCGGCGGCGGCCGTTATGACCATCTGGTCCGTGATCTCGGGGGGCCGGATATTCCGGGGATCGGCTTTGCCATCGGCTTTGAACGCCTGGTTTCCATGATCCCGGACCGGGATCATGATGTTTCACGAGGGCCTCTGCTCTTTATAGCTGCGCTCGGCGAAAAGGCTGGGGAGAGGGCCTTTATGCTGTGCAACCGTCTGCGGATGAAAGGTATCCATGTGGAGATGGACTATGCGGGCCGGTCTCTCAAGAGCCAGATGAAAAGGGCCGACAGGCTGAAGTGCGCCTATGCTCTCATTCTCGGCGAGCGTGAGATCGAAGAGAACAGCGCCCTTCTCCGGAACATGCACGAAAGCGCCCAGGAAGAGGTCTGCCTCGACGACCTGGAAGAAACCATCGAGAAACTTGCGAGGTAGAATGATTTGTCTGACTTCTTGACGATCAAAAAACGAACGCATTACTGCGGCGATTTGAACGCCTCCCATATTGGCGGCGAAGTGGTCCTGATGGGCTGGGCCCACCGGAGACGGGATCACGGAGGGGTTGTCTTTGTGGACATGCGGGACCGGGAGGGACTTGTGCAGGTCGTGTTCAACCCGGAGATCAGCGCCTCCTGCCACCAAGAGGCTCAGCGGATCAGATCCGAATATGTTTTGGCCGTAAAGGGCCTTGTGCGCCGCCGTCCGGAGGGGATGGAAAATCCCGATCTCAGGACCGGCGAGATCGAAGTGCTGGCGGATGACTTGGAGATCCTCAACGAGGCGAAAACGCCGCCCTTTGTCCTTGACGGCGCGACGGAGATCTCCGAGAACGTCCGTCTCAAGTACCGCTACCTCGATCTCAGGCGCCCGGAGCTCCAGAAAAATCTTATCCTGAGAAGTCGTATCGCTCGGGCGACTCGCGATTATCTGCACCGGGAAGGTTTCATCGAGGTGGAAACCCCTTTTCTGACGAAGAGCACGCCGGAAGGCGCCCGGGATTATCTGGTCCCCAGCCGCGTGAATCAGGGCATGTTCTATGCCCTTCCCCAGTCGCCCCAGATCTTCAAGCAATTGCTTATGATTTCCGGCTTCGACCGCTATTTTCAGATTGTCAAATGCTTCCGCGACGAGGATCTGCGGGCGGACCGCCAGCCGGAATTCACGCAGATCGACGTGGAGATGTCCTTCTTAACCGAGCAAGAGATCATCGGGATCATGGAGGGGATGATCGCCCACCTCTTCAAGGAATGTCTCGACCGGAAGCTCCCCCTCCCCTTTCCGCAAATCTCCTACCGGGAGGCCATGAGCCGCTTCGGGAAGGACAATCCCGATATCCGTTTCGGACTGGAACTTCGCGATCTGACGGATATCTTCAGGGGATCGGGATTCAAGCTCTTCGCCGAGATCGCTGACGGAGGCGGTGTGATCGAGGCTATCCGCATCGAGGATGGAAAGCGACTCTCCCGGAAGGACCTGGATGAGCTCAAAGATTACGTTGCCCAGTACGGCGCTGGGGGGCTGGCCTGGGCCAGGGTCAGTCCGGACGGCTGGACTTCGCCGGTCTACAAATTCCTCAACCAGGGAGAAGTTATGGCCATCAACGAAAAAATGGAGGCGCGCGAAGGGGATGTTATTCTCTTTGTCGCCGATTCGCCGAAAGTGGCCTGTGACGCTTTGGGAAATCTCCGGATCCACCTGGCGAAAAAACTCAACCTGATCGACCCCGGGGCAATGGCCTTCACCTGGGTGACCGAATTTCCTCTGTTTGAGTTCAGTGATACTGAAAAGCGATTCGTTTCGACGCACCATCCCTTCACCTCGCCGGTCCTGGACGAGTTGCCCCTGATCGAGACGGATCCGGGAAAGGTTCATGCCCGGGCTTATGACCTGGTGCTAAACGGCTCCGAGATCGGGGGAGGCAGCATCCGGATTCACCAGAAGAATGTTCAGGCGATGATCTTCCAGGCCCTGGGGCTGAGCGATGAGGAGGCCAGGAGCAAGTTCGGCTTTCTACTGGACGCCCTGGAATATGGGACCCCTCCCCACGGCGGGATAGCCTTCGGTCTCGACCGCCTGATCATGCTGATGACGGGGTCGGAGTCCATCCGGGATGTGATCGCCTTTCCCAAGACGCAGAAGGCCACCTGCATGTTGACGGACGCCCCGTCGCAGGTCAGCGTGGAACAGCTCATGGAGCTTTCGTTGAAGATCGTGACGTAACGCCGAAAGGCAGTCAGCAAACCGCTTTAAGGGAGGGGAATCGAAAATATGGCAAGATGGAACAAGGACAAGAAGGTTCTGGATCACGAGCATACCAGTTTCTGGAAGTTCGCTCTCAAGGATGTGGAAGAGCCGAATCTTCAGAAGGATGTCTTCCCCTATGAAGAGGTATGCAAGATCGATTTCGACCACAAAATCATCCCGATCGATCCCGCGGAGGATATTTTCATCACCGACACCACCTTCCGGGACGGCCAGCAGGCCAGGCCACCCTATACCGTCCAGCAGATCGTGGACCTCTTTACATTGATGAGCCGTCTGGGCGGACCGAACGGCGTGATCCGCCAGTCGGAATTCTTCCTCTACAGCTCCAAGGACAGAGAGGCCGTGGAGAAGTGTCAAGACCTCGGGTTACGCTATCCGGAAATCACAGGCTGGATCAGGGCCAGCGCGGATGACGTCCCGCTGGTCAAGAAGGCGGGGTTGAAGGAAACCGGCATCCTCACCTCAGCTTCCGATTACCATATCTTTCTCAAGCTCAACAGGACCCGCCGTCAGGCGATGGACGATTATCTCGGCATAGTCAAATCCATCCTCGCCGCAGACATCATTCCCCGCTGCCATTTCGAGGATGTCACCCGGGGCGACATTTACGGCTTCTGCATCCCCTTTGCCATCGAGCTGATGAAACTTAGGGAGGAGAGCGGTATCGACATCAAGATCCGGCTCTGTGATACGATGGGATACGGCGTGACCTATCCCGGCGCCTCCCTCCCCAGGAGCGTGGACAAACTCGTCCGGGCGTTTATCGAGGACGGGGGCGTCCCCGGCCACCTTCTGGAGTGGCACGGACACAACGATTTTCACAAGGCGATGGTCAACGCGACCACCGCCTGGCTGTACGGCTGCAGCGCCGCCAACACGACACTGCTCGGCCTGGGAGAGCGGACAGGCAACCCCCCCCTGGAGGGGCTGATCATTGAATATATCGGCCTCCGCGGCGCAACGAACGGGATCGATACGACTGTGATCACCGATATCGCCCATTATTTTGAAAAGGAGATCGGCGTCCGGATTCCGCCGAATTTCCCCTTCGTGGGAGCGGATTTCAACGTGACAAGGGCCGGCGTCCATGTGGACGGCCTGATCAAATGCGAGGAGATCTACAACATCTTCGATACCACTAAGATCCTCAAGCGGCCGATCATCCCGATGATCACCGACAAATCGGGCAAATCCGGCATCGCCTTCTGGATCAACGTCCATCTCGGTCTAACAGGGGATAATGCCGTGGACAAGAGGAACCCCGGCATCTCCAGGATCCACAAGTGGATTACCGAAGAGTATGAAGACGGCCGTATGACGAGTATCTCCAATGAGGAACTGGAGAAGAGGGTCAGGAATTACATCCCCGAGCTCTTCCTGTCCGATCTGGAGAAGATCAAATTCATGGCGGCGCAGGCGGCGGTGAACGTCGTGACGCAAGTGATCGAGCATCCGGTGATGAAAACCATGAAACCGGAGCTCCAAGAGCCGGTCATGCAGCAGTTCATCGAGGAGAATCCCTCCATCCAGTTCGCCTATGTGGTGGACATGAACGGGCGCAAGACCACGAGAAACATCACCAATATTGCCGATCGGGCCAAGTACGAGAACTACGGCATCGGTACCGACCAGTCGGATCGCGAGTGGTTCATCAAGCCTCTGCAGACCGGAAAGATCCACGTGACCAATTTCTACATCTCCAAGATGACCGGGGCGCTCTGCATCACGGTTTCCTCTCCGATTGTGGACGAGAAGGACGAGATGGTCGGGATCTTCGGCGTCGACATCAAGTTTGAAGATTGGGTCAAGCGGGAGGAGCACATCGCCGAGGCGACCCAGATCGCGCTCCGGGAGGAATCCGAAGCCAAATCGAAATCGGACCGCTGGATATGACGGTCCCGGCGAATGGCGGGGATAAGGGGAGCGTTCTTTCTGACGCTCCCCTTATTTCATGCGTACTCGTCGTCGATAAGCCACTGCTCGTACGGACGGTCCTTGGCCCGGGCGGAATAAGGCGAAAGTTCCATGATGAAACGGGAGGGGCTCACGGGCAAATGCCCCATCCCCCGTGCATAATCGGTCAGAGGATAGCAGAGGTAAAGCTGATCCTTCGCCCGGGTGGTCGCCACATAGAACAGTCTCCGCTCTTCCTCTTCACCCCCCGGCTCCTTCAGGGCGCGGGCGAGAGGCATCATTCCCTCCGAGCACCAGATCATGAGGACCGCCGTCCATTCCAGCCCCTTCGCCTGATGGATCGAGGAGAGCACCACCCGGTCCTGAGCGGTCTCCTCTTGCGAGCCATTTTCAGTTATGTTGGTCAGAAGGGCGAGCTCGCTTAGAAAATCCGCCAGCGAGGCGAAGCGGGAGGAGAAATTGGCGAGCTGGATCAGATCCTCTTCCCGGGAAGAGGCGTCGCTGTACCTCTCCCGGAGCAGATCGCGGTACCCGCTTCTCAGGACCGCGTCGATCATCTCGACGGGGCCTGATTCGGCAAAGGCCTGAAGGAGGCGAAAGGTGTCCTGGAACCTTGTCAGGCTCTGGATTGCCGGGCGCGTAGCGCTCTTGGTAAATTCATCCGCGAGGACCGCCGCCTGGGGATCGGAACGGTCGGCGACGAAATGCCAAACCTTCTCCGCCGTGACCCGGCCGATCTTCGGATAGAGTCGGAGCAAGCGCCGCCAGGCCATTTCGTCCCGGGGATTGACGATGATCCGGAGATAACAGGTGACATCCTTGATGTGGGCCTGTTCGAAGAAACGGATGCCGGAGCGGATCTCGAAGGGGATCCCCCGGCGGGTCATCTCCATCTGGACCTCCATGGAGTGATAGTGGGCCCGGTAGAGGACGGCGATCTGGCCGAGCGGGATGCCGCTGCGATGGAGCTCCAGGATGCGCTGAGCGACAAAGTCGGCCTGCTGGAGGACGTTTCTCGCCGGGGCGAGGACCGGACGAACCCCCTGCCCCCGGACCGCCCGCAGAGTCTTCTGAAACTGGTTCTCATTGTTGGTGATGCACAGATTGGCCAGGTGCAGAATCTCCGGCGTGCTGCGGTAGTTGGTCTCCAGCTTGAAAATCCGGCAGTCCGGATATCGTTTAGGAAACCTCATGATGTTCTCGAAGTTGGCCCCCCTGAAGGAGTAGATGCTCTGGGAATCGTCACCCACGACCATCAGGTTCCGGTGCCGGGAGGCGACCAGATCCATGATCTCCGCCTGAAGCCGGTTCGTATCCTGGTACTCATCGACGAGGACATGGAGGAACCGGCCTGCATACAACTCGCGAACATCTTCAAAATGCAGTAGGAGCTCCCGCCAGTTGTAGAGGAGGTCGTCGAAATCCATGACGTTGAGCGTCTTTTTCCGCTCCCGGTAGCGCTCGGCGACCGCGGCGATCTCCTCCGTCCGGTGCGAAAAGAAAGGAAAGCGGTTCTCGATCACGTCCGGGAGCGGCGCCTCCGTGTTGACAGCAAGACTGACCATCTCCCCCACCACCTCGCCGCGGGGAAATTTTTCGCTTTTTACGGCCACTCCGCATTCCGCGATGCAGGTGTTGAGCAGCTGTCTGGCGTCCTCACTGTCCATGATCGAGAAATTGCGTGCATAATCGAGGCGGTCGGCATGCGCCCGGAGCGTCAGATGGGCGCAGTGATGAAAGGTGCCGCCCCAGAGGCCGCCGATCTCCTTTCCGATGAG
>JAHJQP010000011.1 GCA_018819165.1 Pseudomonadota bacterium | reverse complement strand
AGGATGGGGGGGTCAAATTCCTGGTCGAAAAGACCCTTTTTGAAAAGGTCAAACCAATCGCAGTCGATTTTATCACCACCCCGCGGGGGGGCGGATTCAAGCTTACCTCCAGCCTGAGTAAGGAAAGCGCCTGCGGCTCCTCATGCAGCAGCTGCTGAGATCATGCCCCGGAGGCCCATGCGGGTCTCCGGGTTTTTTCTTTGCGCGCTACCGGCAAAAAAGCGCGTATCTTCTTTAATCCAATGACGGAAAATTCAATTTCCTCCGACCGGAACCGCGCCGACGCCCTGATCCGGGAGGGTCGTTACGAAGAGGCCATCGAGATCTATCGGAGGCTGACGGAAGCCCGCCCGGAGGAGGATTCCCACCTCCTTACCAGAGAGGGATTCCATCCCTTGGCGTCGGAGGCGTTTACAAAAGCCGTTGCCGCCGAACCGGAAAACCCCCGCTTCCTCCTTCACCTGGCTGCATCATACACTGCCCGGGACCTGGTCGACCTCGCGGCCGCTGCGCTCCGCAGGGCGGAGGTTCTGACCGGTAGCGCGTTCGGGAAGCCCCGCCCGGCGGCCGGGTAGTTTCCCGGCGACACCGCCGACCGTAAAAGAAGGGCTCAGGCCTTTCCTATCTTCTGCAGCGTCTCCCGGAAAACATGGTAAAAGGCGGCATTGTCGCTCACGCCCTGCTTGATGATCTTTCCCGCCTCATCGATATTCTTGAGATTGAGGACGAGATTGACGCTCCGGTTGAAGGCGGCCATGTTGTCCGTCGTCCGGTATTGTCCGCTGACCAAGACAACGAAGATTCTCCGCCGCGTCGTCGTGGCCAGGTTTTCCAGATACAGCAGGACGTCGTTTGCCGCCGGATTCTCCGTGTCGAATAGTTCGTCCAGGACCACGACATCGTAAACGTGGAACCGCATGTACTTGACAGCTTCCTTGGCAGTTGCAGGTTCCGTGGCCTGATAGTTCAGCTCCCGGAGGGCGCCGACGATCTTCTCCCGGACGGCCGGATCGGGTTCGCACACCAAGGCGGTCGCGCTCCCCTCTCCCACGAAGTCGAACGGCCTATCCGCAGCGTCGTAGCCCTCCGCTGCCACCTCATTCAACAGCGTCTTATTTTCTTCCATGACATGCCTCCCTTACCAAGGCCTCTTCGGTTTTCCGTAATCATTATCCACCTCGAGCTTGCCGAGGTCCGTCGTGGACTGCCCCCGCGCGCTCTTCACCGTGTCGATGCCTCGGCCGACGATCCCTTTGTTGGAGGCGTAGGCCTTCCCGGTCTCCTCGCTGATCAACCCCTGCTTGAAAAGCTCGATGATGTAGTCGTCAAAGGTGATCATCCCGAAGGCCTTCCCCGCCTGGATGATCTCATAGAAGGTCTTTCCCTCCGATTCTCCATGGAGGATGGCATCCTTCACCCGGAGGTTAGCCCCTATGATCTCGAAGGCCGCCACGCGTCCCCCCCCTTCCTTGGGGAGGAGGCGCTGGCAGACGATCCAGCGGACCGTATCGGCCAGCCGGATCCGGACCTGATTCTCCTCCTCGGTGGAGAACATGCCTAAGATGCGGTTGATGGTCTGCCCCGCATCCACCGTATGGAGCGTGCTCAAGACAAGATGGCCCGTCTCCGCTGCGGACAGGCCGATCTCCACTGTCTCCCGGTCCCGCATCTCGCCGACGAGGATAATCTTCGGCGCCTGACGTAGCGCGGCGCGGAGCCCGCTTGCGAAGGTATCGAAATCACTCCCCATTTCCCGCTGGTTGAAGGTGGCCTTCCGGTGGGAATGGGAATATTCCACCGGATCCTCGAGCGTGACGACATGGACCGACTTCTTGTCGTTGACCTCATTGAGGAGCGCCGCGAGGGACGTCGATTTCCCGCTCCCCGTGGCGCCGGTCACGAAGATGATCCCGTTCTTCTCCTCGGCCATTTTGCGGAAGGCCTCGGGAAGGTTCATATCCTCGAAGGTCGGGATCTTGGACTCCAGTTTTCTCAGGACGATGGAGTAGTTGCCCCGCTGGGAGAAGATGTTCACCCGGAAGCGGGCCCTGCCCGGCAGTTCGTACGAGGAATCGCACGACCCCTGGGAAAGAAGGTTCTCCGTCAGCCTCCGGTCCTGATTGATCAGGTTCAGGGCGAACGTCTCCGTCTGGAAGGGGGTCAGTTTCTCGAAGGGAAGGTCCATCTCCACGCCGATGAGCTGGCCCGCGCTCTCCACCTGAAAGGGCCTTCCCACCGTGATGTTCAGGTCCGATACATTCTTATGGGCATCGAGCATCTTACCCAGGATATAATCGACCTCCTGAATTCTCATCGCTCACCTCCCGTAAAAAATAGAAAAGCCGGCGGCCGCTACACCTCGGTGAAATCCGTCGGCGGAGTCTTCAGTAACTGCCGGAACCGCTGTTTGTCGTTCGCCTTCATGTAGGCCTCGTCCGGACTGATCCACCCCTTGTTGAGGAGCTCCTGGATCGCATCGTCGAGAAGCATCATGCCGTATTTCTTCCCCGTCTGGATCATGGAGGGGAGCTGGAAGGTCTTCGATTCGCGGATCAGGTTGCGCACCGCCGAGTTGGCGATCAGGATCTCCAAGGCGGCGCAGCGCCCCTTCCTGTCGACCCGCTTGAAGAGGACCTGGGCGATTACCGCCCTGATCCCGTCGGCGAGGGTGGAGCGGATCTGCATCTGCTCGTTGGCAGGGAAGACCTCGATGATCCGGTCCACGGTCTTGGCGGCGCTCGTCGTGTGGAGGGTGCCGAAGACGAGATGCCCCGTCGAGGCCGCTTCGACGGCGAGCGAGATCGTCTCCAGATCGCGGAGCTCCCCGACGAGAATGATGTCGGGGTCCTCGCGCAGCGCCCCTCGGAGCGCCGCCGTGAAGGATTTCGTATGCCGGCCCACTTCCCGGTGATTCACGATGCAACTCTGGCTTGCGTGGACGAATTCGACCGGATCCTCGATCGTGATAATGTGGTCCTTCCGGGTCCGGTTCGCCTCGTCGATGATCGCCGCCAGCGTGGTGGATTTGCCGCTTCCCGTCGGTCCGGTCACCAGAACCAGGCCCCGGGGGAGGGAGGCCAGTTTGGGAATCACGGGGGGGAATCCGAGCTCAACGCAGGTGACGATCTTGCTCGGAATCTCCCGGAACACCGCACCGCAGCCGAACTGCTGTTCGAAGAAGTTGGCACGGTAACGGGCAAGCCCTGGAATCTCATAAGCAAAATCGACATCCCCTGTTTCTTCGAACTGCTTGATCTTGTGTTCAGGGGCGATCTCATAGATCATCGCCTTGAGACCATCGTTGGTCAGGACGTCAAACTTGATCCGCTCCAGGTCGCCCCGGAGCCTGAGCGCTGGCTGCTGACCGGAGACGAGGTGCAGGTCCGACGCCCCCTGGTCGTGCATCAGTTGGAAGAATGCATCTATTTTTGCCATGAATGACCTCCTTGGGGATATTTGCGATTTGACTCTCTCGAGAACACTGTTCTTCTCCCGTCTTGAGGGATATTTCAGCGTAACACGTACGTGCCCACGAACAGCCGGATCATGTCGGATATCCGGCATCACGATTGGCGAAAGTATAGGGAAAGACCGTTTGTTTGTCAAGATTAAAGCGGACAATTTCTATTTGTTGACAACAGATTAAAGCGGCCCAAAAGGCTAAATCGGATAGTGACAGCACCGAAGAGAAATTTTTATTGCTTTTTACCTTCCCATGTATTAGGGGGTACATGACTTTTACCATAGCGCAGCTATATCAAATTCACCGCACAGGAACTGCTCCTAACGCAACATGTTTTGCACTGCCATGTCTCTTTAAATTTCTGTTTTGCAGGAGGATCAGCATGTTGAAAATGTTTCCCCGCATTGCATTCGTGATCTTGCTTGTCCTGCTGTCTGCTTATCCCCTGTGGGCTGAGCAGGGTATGGCCATTGATCCGGCCACCTGCCTCGGCTGCCACGGCGACAAGATCTCCGCCGCTTCTTTTGTCGTTTCCGTTCACGGTAAAAATGGCTGTAACAGCTGCCATATCCAGCTTACCGACCTTTCCAGACACGTGAAAGGTGAAATCAAAATGGAGAAGGTCAGGTGTGAACGCTGCCACAAAAAGGAAAATGCCGAGCATTATGCCAGTGTGCATATCCAGAAGGATGTGCAATGCGCCGATTGCCACACCGATATACACACGCACCGTTACTGGAAAAAGGATAAACGCATTGTCGTCGCCAAGTGCATCCAGTGTCATGACCACGAGGCCGGTTACCGGCAATTCATTCACGGCAAAAAGGTGGCGGCAGGCAATCAAGATTCCGCCGCCTGTCATGATTGCCATAATCTTCATGATATCAAGCCCATGAATGACCCAAAGTTCCATACCGACCGGGTATTCCATACCAAAGTCTGCCTGAGATGCCACAGTAACGAGGAGATGATGAAGCGAAACAGTGTCTTCAATGTGGCTACCACGACTTATATGGAGAGTTATCACGGGAAAAACTATCGGCTCGGTTATCCGGAAAAGGTCGCCGGCTGTTCCGATTGCCATACGGCTCATTCTGTACTGAAGGCATCAGACCCCCTTTCCACGGTCCATCCCGACAATCTTGTCGCTACGTGCAAACAGTGCCATAAACAAGCCACTTCAATGTTTACGAAATTCTATGCCCACGGTGAACATACGGACAGAAAAAAATATCCGCTGCTTTACTGGACCTTCATTCTCATGGTCGGTCTTTTGGTCAGCACATTCTCCGTCTTCTGGGTGCATACGCTCCTATGGATGTACCGTGGATTTATAGAAAACCGGGAAAAAGCGGCGCTTCTTACGGAAGGGGCTATCGGCCATACGCCCGACGGCTTCAAGCAGTACCGCCGTTTCAACACCCGCCACATCATCCTGCATATCCTGGTCATTGTCAGTTTCCTCGGTCTCGCCCTGACCGGATTGCCGCTTAAGTTCAGCGATCAGGAACTGTCAAAGTTTCTCATGGCGCTGTACGGCGGCACCGCCAACGCCGCTCTGATCCACAGAATATGCGCTGTAATTACCTTTGTTTACTTCCTTTCGGCTAATGCCATGTGCATCCATTTTCTATTCATCAGAAAGGATATACCGGGGAACTGGATGGAACGAATGCTCGGTCCCGACTCCCTCTGTCCCAATCCGCGGGATATCAGAGATATAACAGCCATGATGCGGTGGTTTTTTTTCAAGGGGCCGAAACCCACCTTTGAGCGTTGGAGCTACTGGGAGAAGTTCGATTTTCTGGCGGTTTTCTGGGGCATGTTCGCCATCGGCGGCTCCGGCCTGATGCTCTGGTTCCCGGAGTTTTTCGGCTTTTTCCTGCCCGGCTGGATGTTCAACGTGGCGACCATCGTCCATTCCGAGGAGGCCCTGCTTGCCACGGGATTCATCTTTACGGTGCATTTCTTCAATACCCACTTCCGCCCCGAGAAATTTCCCATGGACTTTGTCATTTTTAACGGTCAGATATCGAAACATGAGTTAATAGAAGAACGTCGCGATCAGTGGCAGCGCTACGAACGGGAAGGGATCACCGGGCAGATCAAGGTTAAGAAGGGAAGCGGCGTTTTCTTCGACTTCTTCTTCAAGGGATTCGGCTTTTTGGCCCTTTTCCTGGGGATTGCCCTGCTGTTCATGATGCTTTATACCTTTTTGGCCGCGCCGCATTAGACGCGCTGTCGGGCAGGAAATACAGCATAAAAGAAGCAAGGAGGAGGCATGCCTGAGAATAGGAACGACACAATGGGGTATTTCTTCAATATGATAAGCCTCATTCCGCCCTATCCAGATATGGACTTGAACGACCGCCGCAAGCGACGGTTGTTGTCTTTTTCATCTTCGGCACCGTAATCTTTGTTCTCATTATTTCCTCCGCGGCCTGCTCCTTTAACTGAGATGATTCCGCCCAATAATGATTGACACGAATCGCCCTGTTCTTTTATGATAAACTTCGACGTCGTCGGGACATCACTCCGTTTTCTCAGAATCAGGAGGTTAGAAGAGATGGAAGCAAACGACTTGTTCCGGGAGGTACCCTGCCGGTACTTCACGAAACCCGGTCCCGCCAATACCGGGGCCGTCCTTGAGGCCGCCGGCCGGCGGGCCAAAGAGCTCACCATCGGCCGGGTGGTCGTGGCATCGTGCACCGGCCGAACCGCCTTTGCGGCGCGGAAAATATTCGCTCCGTCGGCCAGGATCATCGCCGTCACGCATGTGACGGGTTTTGCAGAACCCAATGTCCAGGAGTTGAGCGAAGAGGACCGCCGGGCGCTCCAGGAGCAAGGAGTGGAGATCCTGACCTGCGCCCACGCCTTCGGCGGCGTCGGACGCGGTGTGAGAAACAAAGTCGGCACGTATCAGATCGATGAGATCATGGCATTTACTCTCCGGACCTTCGGCCAGGGGACGAAGGTAGCCGTCGAGATCGCCCTGATGGCCGCCGATGCGGGGCTCATCCGGACCGATGAGGACGTGATTGCTATCGGCGGGTCCGGGAAGGGGGCGGATACGGCCCTCGTCCTGCGGCCGGCCACGAGCTCCCATATTTTCGATCTGAAGGTCAAAGAGGTGATCTGCAAACCGGCGAATTTGTGAGCCCCCCGTGCATTAAGAGCCTCGAAAATGCTCTTCACCGGGGCGTGGGATATTTTTCGCCTCTTTGCAAAGAGATGTTTTCATTTCTTCATGTTCTCGGATTATGCTTCAACCCTGAACCACCGGCCTGTCCGGCGGAGGTCTTCTGCATCCGCCTGAGCAAGGAGATGGAGATGAAAAGGCTGCTCGGTGCGATTTTTGGTGTGATTCTCAGTGCAATCCTTTCATGGGCTCTCCCCGCCCGGGCGGAGAACTACACGATCCGGGGCGATATGAGGGCGGAGATCCGCTACGAACTGCGGGAGAGGATCACCGGCGGGACGGGCGTCAGGGAGACCACGCTGAGCGTCGTCATACCGGAGAGCTTCAAGTCGCCCACCTTCCGCCAGGAGGTCCGGGACGTCGATCTCGCCTTCGTCCCCCGCCCCGATGAGCAGAAAAAGACGGAGGACGGCCGGGGAAACAGGATCATCACCGCCGCCTGGAATGGCTCCCCCGCTTTCATCGACGTCAGGCTGACAGTCAATGCGGTCAATACCACGGGCCTCGAGACGATCGAGACGACCGCCCCCTTTCCGCTGGGGGCGGTCACAGGCGACCTCAGGGATTATCTTCGGGCGACGGAACAGGTCCAGTCCGATCATCCGCAAATCCGCGCTCTGGCGGGCGACCTGACACGGGGGGTCGCCACCCAGTTCGACGCCGTCCAGCGGTTGATCTCCTGGGTGGTGGATCACATCTCCTACGTCAATCCCCCCTTGAATTACGATGCCCTTTACTCACTGGAATCGGGAAAGGGGAACTGCCAGAATTTCTCCCACCTGAGCGCTGCGCTCCTCCGGGCTGTCGGCATTCCCGTCCGGATCGTCAACGGCATGACCCTGAACCGGCCCTTCGACGTGGCCTGGCAGCAGGGGGTGATGACCTTCAAGATGGGCCAGGGGCGGCACTCCTGGATCGAGGTCTGGTTCCCCGATCTCGGGTGGGTGCCTTTCGATCCCCAGAACTCCGAACTCTTCGTTTCCAGCCGTTTCATCCGCGTCGAGGTGGGCGTTGACAATAACGAAACAAAAAACGACGGCCTGCTCCGCTGGACCCAGGCCCCGAACGCCGTCATGAAACCCAGGCTCCAGGAGACCCTCAGCGCTGACTTCCTGAAGGATCATGTCAGCCTCCGGGGCAACCGGGAAGCCTACGGACCCCGGAACCTCCTCCTCTGCCCGTCCGTCCGGGCGTCATTCCAGCCGCTGGCGATCAAACCCCTCCCGCCCCCGCCCGTATATACCGAGGCCGAGAAGCGCGCCTTCCTCTACGAGCTGCCCTTTGTCTACGGCAATCTGGAGTTTCCCGAGGATGTCGATTTTGCCTTTCCTCGGGTAACCCGCTCGACCGGCGGCGACGCCTTCGAGATGCCCCGCAATTTCCTCGTGGAGACCGCCGAATATGTGACCACCAACCTGACCCAGTACGCCCAGGTGGTCATATTGCAAAAGCCTCTCCGGCTGGATAAGGTGGGACTCGCCCTCCACAACTTCGGGGGGGGCGGGTGGCTCTGGGTGGATCTTTTTGCGGACCGGGACGGAAAACCAGGCCCCCTGATCGGGGCGAGCGCCCTCGTAAATCTCGATGAGATCTCCACGCGACCGGGTTATCGGTGGGTCGATTTCGATTTCAGCCGGGAGAACCCCGTCCTCATGCCGGGCGCCTACTGGATCGCCCTCGGATTCTCAGGGAGTCCCGTCGTCAACTGGTTTTATACCTACGGCAAGCCGGTCGGCCCCGTGCATGGCACCCGCTACAAGGGTGTTTTCGCGCAGGATTGGAGCGGCGCCCTCAATTATGAATTCAATTACCGGCTCAGCGGCCGGACGGTGAAATAGTCGTTCCCTTCGCCGGGAGCCTGATCCATCCAGACAGGCCCCCGGTGAACGGTTTTACCATGATCGGGAGCAGGATCACTTCTTCGCCCGCGCCGGCTTTTTCCCTGCCGGTTTAGCCTTTGCGGCCGCCTTGGCCTTGGCCTTTGCCATGTCTGCTTCCTCCTTTTCGCTAAAGATTAGATCCCGCTCTGCCGGAACCCCGGCCTGCCCGGGCTTCCCTGGCTGCAAAATCGTGTGATTCATCCTGCGAATGCTACTGGCGGATCGACCTACTGACCGGCCCCTTTTCCTCCAGCCGCGGGGCGCTGAAGAATTCCCGGATGAGGAGGGTAACCTCCCGGGGACGTTCCATGGGGATCAGATGGCCGGCGTCTTTCACCAGGCGGCGTTCGCAGTTCGGGATAAGGGATTGGATACGGTCGAGATCGATGAAGCCCTTGTTTTTGCTCTTTTCCCCTTCGACGATGAGAACTGGGCAGGAAACTTTTGGGAGGAGGGGCCAGGGGTCGAACTGCCTCCCCCCCATGAAGAGAGCAGCCTCCCGCCGGGGACTGCAGACGAGCCGGAGCCCCCCATTTTCCCCGCCGGTCATGCCATGGTTGATGTAGAGCTCCAGCATCTCCTCGTCCCATCCCTGAAACAGGGCGCGGGAGCGGAGATAGGCCATGGCCTCGTCCCGGTCGCGCCAGAAGTTGGTCCGCTTGATTGCCCTGGCGGCGAGAGGATACTCGTCAACACGCATATGGCCCAGGTAGAATTCCCGGGGGAGGAGGATGGGCTCGATGAGGACCATGCCCGCCGCCGGGAGTCCGTAGAAGGCGTTGGCGATCATGTGCACCGTCGCCCCCATGGAATGGCCTACCAGAAAAGGCCTTGTTAACTGCAGGGCGTCGCAGAGGCGGATGGTATCCTCCGCCAGGGTCGCCCAGCTGAGCCCCCCGTTTTCCGGATCTGACTCGCGGTGATTGCAGAAGCAGGGGGCAATGATACGGTAAGCGCCGGCGAGGTCCCGAGCAAGGGGATGCCAGAGCCAGGGCTGGAAGCCTGTGGCGTGGAGGAAAATCAGGGGTGGACCCTCACCCTCATAGAGGAGATAAGAGATCTCCGCATCCCCGATATTCTGCCTGCAGATTTGCGGATGGTTGCCGTTCGTAGCGTTCACCTTTGCTGCGCCCTTTGTTCTCCCCCCTCTTAATTTTTT
>JAHJQP010000069.1 GCA_018819165.1 Pseudomonadota bacterium | reverse complement strand
CGCGACGCCCTCTGGCCTCGGGAAAGCGGACCCGTGCCGCGGGTCGATTAACCTTGACAATTAAAACCTAATCAATTAGCTTACCCCCAACGCATCGGATCACAGAGGAGAAATGTCATGATAGGCGTGCTGATCACAACCCACGGCAATTTGGGAAGCGAATTGATCAAGGCGGCGGAGCTGATCCGGGGCAGCCTGAAGGGGATTATTCATGTCTCCGTCGATCAGACCAAGGGGGTTGAAGAGTTGCAGAAGGAGATCAGCACTGCGATCAAGAAGCTGGATCACGGGCAGGGTGTGTTGATTCTGACCGACCTCTTCGGCGGAACGCCGTCGAACATCTCCCTCTCCTTTCTGAAGGAGGGGAAAGTGGAAGTGATCACCGGCGTGAATCTCCCCATGATTTTGAAACTGCCCGACATCCGGGAAGACATGTCCCTGAAAGAGTTTGCCCACTACATCAAGGACTACGGCATCAAGAACATTTACCTCGCCAGCGAGATTCTAAGCAAGAAAGTCGTCGGATAGGCCATTGCAAGCTTTTCTGGCCTCTGAATCATGGAAGAGATCAAACTTGAAATAGGGGAGTACGAAGAGGGGGATCTGCGAGAAATCGTCGCCATCGAAAGGGATTCCTTCTTAACTCCCTGGTCCGAAAATATTTTTCGCAACGAGATGACCTGTCCCATCTCCCGGATGCTTGTCGGCAGGTCTTATCATTTGCAAAAGAGATTGGTGGCGGCTTATCTCGTTTACCGGAGCGTGGAAGACGAGATCCACATCCACAACATCGCCGTCCGTCCTGAGCTGAGGAGAAACGGCATAGCTACGAGAATGCTGGAAGAGGCGCTGCGGCGATCACGCCGGGAAGACGCGCGCCGGGTGACCCTTGAGGTCCGTCGCTCCAATCTCCCGGCGCAGAGGATGTACGAAAAATTCGGTTTTTCCGTAAAGGGCGTCCGTCCGGGATACTACTCGGATACGCGCGAGGACGCCCTGATCATGTGGGCGGATCTGCAGCTGATCTCTTTGGGGGCGGACGCAACCGTCGGGAAGAGTGGTGGCGGCGATGTCTGAAAAAGTATCCCTGCTGACGGCACGGATTATCGATAACCGAAGGGTTGCCCCCGCCCATTTCCTGATGACCGTCCGTCTCCCCCTTTCCTTTGCAACCCCGTTTCCTGGTCAGTTCGTCATGATCCGGAACGACGAATGCGACGGGCCCCTTTTAGCCCGGCCCCTCAGTGTCTACGGATTTCAGCGGCAACAGGATCACGCTGTAATGGACCTGCTGTACCGGGTTGTCGGGCAGGGCACTTCGCTCTTTTCCCGGATGATACCGGGGGAAGAGCTCTGCTTTTTCGGTCCCTTAGGGAAGGGCTTTTCAATCCCGACCGGCGTAAAGAAGGTCCTCCTCGTCGCGGGCGGCGTCGGCGTAGCCCCTCTGATTTTCCTCCTCCACAAACGACTCCTGCCGGCGGACGGCAAAGGGATAATGGAGACGATCTTCTATCTGGGGGCCCGAACCGCGGAACTCCTGACCGGTCTTGAGCGGTTGTGTGGATTCTGCGACCTCAAAATCTGTACGGATGATGGAAGCCGGGGGTATCACGGCCCCGTGACCGGATTACTGAAGCACGATATCGGAGGATTTGACGCCGGGGATACGGTCATCTATGCCTGCGGTCCGAAACCGATGGTCCGGGCGATGGGAAATTTGCTTCAGGACGCGCCCTTCCACTGTCAGGTCTCACTCGAAGAGCGGATGGCATGCGGTCTCGGCGCCTGCCTGGGATGCGCGGTAGCGGTCCGCACCGGAGAAGGAAAGACCGATTATCGGCGAGTCTGCCAGGACGGTCCGGTGTTTGATCTGCGGGATATCGTTTTTGCCTCTCCCGCCGGCCCATAGAGGAGCGAAAATGGGTGCAAAAATCAGACAGGAATCTCACAATAATCCCTGCCTGGCGGTCGCAATCGGCGGTCTTGAGTTAAAGAACCCCCTCATGACGGCCTCGGGCACATTCGGGTACGGCGAGGAGTATGCCCCCTTCGTCGCTTTGAACCGCCTGGGGGCGGTGGTCGTCAAAGGGCTTTCCCTTGAACCACGGTCCGGGAACCCGCCCCCGCGGATCATGGAAACCCCCTCCGGGATGCTCAATGCCGTCGGACTCCAGAACGTCGGCGCCCGGGCCTTCATCGCGGAGAAACTGCCCTTTCTCAGGCAGTATGACGTCGCGGTGATCGCCAACATCTTCGGGGAGACCGTTGAAGAGTATCAGCGGGTAGCTGAGATCCTGAGCGGGGCCAAAGGGATCCACGGTATCGAGATCAATATCTCCTGTCCGAACGTCAATAAGGGGGGGCTCGCCTTCGGCGCCCATCCCGATGCCGCCGCCGAAGTCACGGAAAAGGTCCGGGGCGAAACCGATCTTCCTCTGCTCGTCAAGCTGACACCGAACGTAACCGATATCACCGAAATCGCCCTGGCGGTGGAAGCGGCAGGCGCCGATGCCGTCTCCCTGATCAACACGCTCACGGGGATGTCGGTGGACGTCGAACTGCGACGGCCCCATCTCGCCAATATCACCGGCGGCCTCTCCGGACCGGCCATCCGGCCGATCGCCCTCCGGATGGTCTGGCAGGTCGTAAACGCGGTGAAGATCCCGGTCATCGGGATCGGCGGCATCATGAACGCCAACGACGCCCTCGAATTTCTCATCACAGGGGCAAGGGCCGTCCAGATCGGAACGGCCAATTTTATCCGCCCTGCTGCGACGATGGAGATCCTCGACGGCATAGTCGATTATATGATCCGCCACGGGATCGGAGACATCACGGAACTGATCGGATCGTTGAAGACTGATCCGTCAGGGGGAGACGAAGATGGCGGGGCCTGCTAAGGCAAAGGATGACCTCCATCCAGCCGTAGATCTCCTCATCGAACGGCTTCGAGCCCATTACCCGGACATGAGCGGATTCACGGTCGTTGCTATGACGGGCCGAAGCCGCGACTTTTTGCACCACCTCGTCCATAGCAGGATCGGCGGTCTCCTCCCGACGATCCTTTCCTTCGACGACTACAAGACCCGTCGTATCGCTGAGTCGACCGGACGCATTGCCGTACCGGAGGATGAGGCTTTTCTCCGTTTCCATGCCCTCCGGTGTCGTGAAGAGGGCCTCTCCCTCCCCCCGGCCGACTCCCAGCGGCTGCTCTCGTTCCTGACCACGATCGCAGAGTTCTCTGTGAGCATTGAGGAGTTGCGCGCCCTGGACCGAATTGGGCCCGAGCAACTTGACCGGATCGATTGTTTCTTTGCGACGCTGGAGGCATTCCGTGCCTGCCTCGCCAGCCAGGGCCTTTTCTATCCGCCATTCGAAGCGGCATGGTTTGCCGACCTTGCGCCGGGTGAGGGCGATTTTTTTGTCGGTCTGCCCCTTATGACCCCGGTG
>JAHJQP010000068.1 GCA_018819165.1 Pseudomonadota bacterium | reverse complement strand
GGTATGATTTCATTTTGTTACCCTCCTTTGGTTGAAAAGTATGTTTCTGATTCTAATGACCCTGCATTACAAACACAAAACCCCGCACTCTTTTCGAGACACGGGGGTTGAAAATCAATCCATTCATGACAGCCTCTTTGACCGCTCTGAAGGTTTTATTTTATCTGTTCTGCAAACTGCATAGCCTCTGACTCAGATTATTTTGCATAACTATACAGCCTATAATAAACAATATCAACATTTATTAGTTATTATAGACTGTGGACCGTATCCCCCTTTTTGCTTATAAAAAACAAGTAATTAAGGGGGTGTAATGTGGCAGACGTAAAAAAGCTGATCGGTGATCGGATTCGTCAGATGAGAAAAGAGAAGGGATTGTCGCAGGAAAAACTTGGGTACGAATCGGAACTGCATTGCACCCACATAGGGTCAATCGAAAGAGGACAAAAAAACTGGTCCATCGACACCCTGATCAAGGTAGCAAAAGGGCTGAATGTTGAGGTAGCCGATTTATTCAATTTCCCAATACCTCCAGCAGACGCGAAAAAAATGAAAAAGTCTCTCATCGAGGACATCAACGCATCTTCCCCGGAAACCATCAAGATACTATCGGATTTATTAAACGGATTGATATCACTACAAAGACAGACACCGTAGTTGCCACTCTTGGCTCTGTCGTCGCGCGGATAATCGTCATCAGGGTAAGCGGTAGGGATCGGGGTGTCACGTGCAGGAAGTTGCTCGGGGATAATGTGCCGGTAAGGAACTGAAAGGTATCTACTAATCCTCAGAATGGATGCGGAAAAAGCATTGAATATTACCAGTTGAAAGGATGAACATATGTCAAAAGCACGAGACGCTTTGTTACAAGGAAGCACGCATTAACCGGATGAGCCATGATTTCTGCCACTGAAAGGTGGTTCCTTGTCTATCGTACCGTCCGGATGGTGACCTTTTCCTCCACGAATCCGGCCGCCGGAGGGCTTGCCTGGCCGTCGGGCCGGGTTTCGATCCGGACGCCCCGGGTCCGGGCGGCCACATCGGAGGATTTCGTCTCCACCTCGTAGATCCCGGCGGCGGCCTTGAGCCGGAGATCCCCCAGCGGGGAGGTGCCTGCGTACAGGAGGATGTTCTCTTCGCCGAAAGGGGGGCTAATCTCCAAGTCGAAGCGGTCGTCGCCCGAGGGAATCTCGTAGACGACGCCCCCCTGGAAGTAGTTCTCCTTCCGGTAGGGGTTGGGGAGGATCTGGAGGAGATTGCCTCCGGCGTCCCGGTAGAGGACACGGGCGTAGAAGGGTTTGTTGCCCTTCAGGTAGAGCCGGATCTTCTCCCCTCTCTGGTACTGTTTCTTGTCCGCCCAGATCCGGACCTGCAGGGAACCGGAAGGATCGTCCGCCGGATCCTTCTCGCGAGCAGCCTGGGCCAGGGCCCGTTCATCGGGGATCACTTCCGCCCGGATGCGCATCCGATAGCAGTCTCCCGTCGCCGCGTTCCGATACCAGGCTTTGTCCAGAACATCGAGAATCTTCACGGAGGCGTTCGTCCAGGCGGCGATGATGTCCTTCTCCATGACAAAATCCTTCACCCGGGTTTCGCTTCGGAGGTAGGTCAGGGCCGCCTCGGCGGCGTTGCGTCTGGCATCCATCAGGGCGGCCTGTTCGGTCTGTTTGCGGGAGCGGTCGTCCCCCAGGCAGGCATTTCCTTCCGCCTCGGTGATGGTGGATTGGGCGGCATGCAGGAGCGGGGCAGTCAGAACCACGATAAACGAAATCCACAGCAAGAGAGATCTTTTCATGGGCCGGATCCTTTCCCGAATCGGTCGTCTTGGTGGTTGATTACGGTGGAACTATAGGGAAAATCGGGAGCGATGTCAAACGGATTTGTTTGATCGGTGAAATCCTCTGGTCATCCCGCGGCCGATCTGCTATGAAGGACCGCATGAATGCAGAGCAGATCATGATTCCCTCCGAAGAGGCGTGCCGGCGTCTCATCTCCGAGATGGGGATGATGGAACATATCATGGTCCATTCCCAGCAGGTTTGCCGGGTCTCCCTTCTTCTGGCCGACCATCTGGAGCATTGCGGGCTGAATCGGGAGCTGATCCGGGCCGCGGCGCTTCTCCACGACATCACCAAGACGAAGAGTTTTCAAACCTTGGAGGACCATGCCGAAACGGGGGCACGCCTGGTTGCGGATCTCGGTTATCCGGAGGTGGGGCGGATCATCGGCCAGCATGTCCGTTTGGAGAGTTACACTCCTGCAAGAACCCCCTCTGAGGCGGAGATTGTCAACTACGCCGACAAACGGGTCCTCCACGACCGAATCGTGTCCCTCAGCGAGCGCATGGGCTACATCCTTGAGAAATACGGCCGCGCCCCGGAGCGAAAGCGGAACATCCTCCTCCTCTGGGAGAAAACGAAAAAAATGGAGGAGCGGCTTTTCGAGAGTCTTCCCTTTTCCCCCGGCGACATCAGCCGCCTGCTCGCTGCCGATGTCTCTCCCCGACAGATGCAGAACTCGGGAAACCCTTTCTGACCTTTGCCCCCGCTTTCTCCAGTTTCAGGACATGACTGATGCAGGGGATCATCTCTTCTTTGTGGTGAGTTATGTAGATCAGGCCGGTCGAGGTCCGTTTCCCGATGCTCTCCATCAACGCGAGTACCATCTCCCGGTTTGACCGGTCCAGTCCCTGGCATGGCTCATCGAGGATCAGGAGCTCCGGCGACTTGACCATCGCTCGGGCGATGAGCGCCAGCCGCTTTTCCCCATAGGAGAGGCGGGTAAACGGTCTCATCGCCATCTCTGCCATGCCGAGGTATCCCAGCCACCGATCGGCGATGGCCTCCTGTTTGGGACGGGGTTTCCGGTAGAGGCCGATCGAATCGAAGAAGCCGGAGAGAACAACGTCCCGGACGGGGACCGGCCGCCGGTACTGGAGCTGCAGTTCGGGGGAAACCACGCCGATCCTGCGCCTGATTTCCCAGATGCTCTCCCCTTCGCCCCTCCTTTTCCCGAAGAGGGAAACCTCATTGGCATAGACCTGGAGATTCTCTCCCGTGATCAGGCCGAGGAGGGTGGTCTTACCCGAACCGTTTGGTCCGACGACGGCCCAGTGTTCTCCGCGCTGGACGGTCCAGTTCAGATCCTGCAGGACGACGAGATCCCCGAAGGCCACGTGGATGTTCTTCATCTCCACAAGGGGACCGGTGAGCGCTTCCGTTGCGGTGCATATGTCCGGGGTCGGCAG
>JAHJQP010000067.1 GCA_018819165.1 Pseudomonadota bacterium | reverse complement strand
GGTCATCGACGGGGGGCGGACACGGGGGGGGGCGGGCTCGACGATCCTCGACCTCACCACCTTTCCGCCTATGATCCTCCGGGAGGGCGCCGTACACCGCGCCTCTATTCTCGGCGCTCTTGGCATACCCGAATGAAGGTTGCCCCTCCGGTTCAAACAGCTGCATGCCCGGACACGACCTTGGGATTGCGCTCCCGGTCAGTTTTGACGGCAAAGGACCCGGCGTTTATGAAACGCGCTCGGCGCCGGCAGGGGTTACTGTCGTTTTCACCGCCCCGGCCTGCTCCTGGCTGAAGACGAACATGAAGGGGATTTCGCCTTTCGGTTCGATCCTTTCATTGGAGACATCGGTCCCCTGGAGGGTGGAGAGCTCACGCTGAATCTCGGTCTCCGCGAGGGCGCCCAGTTCCGCATCTGTCAGGATGTTGCCGCAGTAGGAGATCTTCTCCCCGAGAGTCACATCATAGGCATCGGAGATCACCAGACGGACGGTGATCCTTGCCAGGGGGTAGGGTGACTGGTTTACGGCGACCCCTTCGATCACATGGAGGTTTCCCACGAGGAGATTAGCCACGGAACGCTGGCGGACATCCTTGATGCGGACCGGCGACGAGGCGGCCTCGCGACCCTTCAGCTCCGTTCCCAAGAGTTTTTCGATGGCGGGAACACCCCGGAGCCAGGGATATGCCCACTCCAGGACCTGGGTCCTGATCTCAGGGAAGATCCAAAGGCTGACCACTCCCGAAACGATCACGATAAACAACGTCAGGGCGAAAAGCTTCAGGATTGCCCGTCCCCATCTTCTTCGCCCAGTCGCGACCTCGATAAGTTCCTCTTGTTCCTCCTCTTCCTCTTCCTCCTCCTCTTTTTCTCCAGGGGTTACCGGACCGCCGAGACTCTTTCGCACCATACCCATTTCCAAACCTTCGAGGGAAATTTCCTTTTCAATCTCGGGATGAATTTCCCTTTCCGCCTGCGCAAGAGGTGGCGGCATTTCTGTCCTCTCAATCTCTACCCGGGGAGGCTGCTCTTCGGCCGTGGAAAAGTGGTCGTCAGTGATGTGCTTGGCATCGCTGATCTTCACGGAGGGTATTTCCGGACCGACGGCGGAGGCGGCAGACAGGGGTTCAGCGGCTTGCTTCTCCTGAAAGAAGACATGCTGGCAACGGCTGCAGCGCACCCATACGCCATCCCCCTCGATCAGGGTCTCGTCAAACCGGAACCGCGTTTCGCACTTCCGACACTGGATAATCATATGCCCTCCCCCTTACGCAATGTCCCTTAGCAGGCAGACATCGGGAAGAAAACGGTATTTCTCATTATAATCAAGACCATATCCAACCACAAAACCGTCGGGAATGGTGAAACCCACATAGTCGGCAGTGAAAGGAACCCGCCTCCTTGCCTTTTTGTCAAGAAAGGCGCATACTCCGAGCGATGCCGGTTTTCTCGCCCGGAGAACCTCCACCAGCCGGGAAAGGGTGATGCCGGTATCGACGATGTCCTCCACGATGAGGACATCCCGCCCCGCAATCGGTGTTTCCAAATCCTTGGTGATCCGGACATCCCCCGAGCTGACGGATCCGTCGTTATAGCTCACCAGCCGGACGAAATCGACGCTGCACGGGATGCTCAACCCGCGGATCAAATCGGCCATGAAGATGAAGGCCCCCTTGAGGACACCGACGATCAGGATTTCCCGCCCCGCGTAATCCCGTGAGATCTCTCCGGCGAGTTCCCGGACTCTCCGGTCGATATCCGCCTTCGTCAAGAGGATTTCTATTTCTGCCTCTACCATCCATTAAACCTCTGACGACTTCAGCCCACATGCGATTTTTTACGAGGGCCTCAAGCTTCATCCATCATATATAAGGAAGGTCATTGCAGGTCAAGGACAAAGATGATAAGAAAAGCAACGATGAATTTTACCGGAAGATGGAGAGAAGCCCCTGCCGTTACCGGGAAATCCTGAAAGAGACATAACCATGACAAACCTCCCCAGATTGAATTCCGGCGAGCTCTTTATGTCCGTCGAGAAGCCGAGCCGCTACACGGGGGGCGAGGTCAATGCCATCCGCAAGGAGAACGGCGCCTGCCGCCTCCGCTTCGCCCTCGCTTTCCCCGACACCTACGAAGTCGGGATGTCGCACCTCGGTCTCCAGATCCTCTACGCCGTCCTGAACGGTCTGCCGGAGGTCGCCTGCGAGCGCTGCTACGCCCCTTGGCCGGACATGGAACGGGAACTCCGGCAGCGCCACCTGCCGCTCCGTTCTCTGGAGTCCCAGCGGCCGCTTGCCGCTTTCGACATCGTCGGCTTCTCTCTCCAGTACGAACTCTCCTATACGAACTTGCTGATGATGCTGGAACTGGGGGAGATCCCCCTGCGCCGTGAAGAACGGGACGAGGGGCACCCCCTGATCATCGCCGGCGGCCCCTGCGCCTTCAACCCCGCCCCGCTGAGCGCCTTTATCGACGCCTTCGTCATCGGTGAGGGGGAGGAGGCGATCGCGGAGATCGCCTCCGCTGTTCTGGCCGTCAGTGCCTGGGGAGGGAAGAGGCGGGATCTGCTCGAAGCCCTCTCCGGAATCGAAGGCGTCTATGTTCCGGCGATCCATACCGGCGTCGAACGGATACGAAAAAGGATCATCACCAATCTTGATGGCTGGCGCCTTCCCCTCTGTCCCGTCGTCCCCCTGATGAAGACGATCCATAACCGGGTGACCCTGGAGATTGCCCGGGGCTGCACCCGGGGATGCCGCTTTTGCCAGGCGGGAATGGTCTGGCGGCCGGTCCGCGAACGGACGCCGGCCGTCCTCGAAGAGATGGCCGAGGCGATGCTTCGCGCAACGGGACACGACGAGATTTCGCTTCTCTCCTTGAGTTCCGGCGACTATTCGCTGATCGAGCCCCTGCTCACGACGCTCATTGACCGCTATTACGCGCGCCGTGTCGCCCTCGCCCTCCCGTCGCTCCGCGTCGAGACCCTCACCCCGAAGCTGATCGAGGGGATCCGGCGGGTCAGGAAGACGAGCTTCACCCTGGCCCCCGAGGCGGGAACGCAGCGCCTCCGGAACGTCATCAACAAGGGAAATACGGAGGAGGAACTCTTAGAGACGACAGGGCGGATCTTCGCTGCCGGCTGGAGAGCAGTGAAACTCTACTTCATGCTCGGCCTTCCCGGTGAACGAGAAGAGGATTTAGAGGGAATCGTCGACCTCGCCTATAAGACCCTCCGGACGGCGAAGAACCAGGGCCAGGTCACGGTCAGCCTTTCGACCTTCGTCCCCAAGCCCCACACCCCCTTCCAGTGGCAGCGTCAGATCGGCATTGAGGAAACCGCCGCCCGCCAGGGTTTTTTCAGGCAGCGACTGAAGAGCCGGAACATCAACGTCAAGTGGCACGACGCCCGGATGAGCCTCCTCGAAGGGGTAATTTCCCGGGGGGGAGAGGAGACCGGGGCGTTGATCGAGATGGCCTTCCATCTCGGCTGCCGTTTCGACGGCTGGAGCGACCGCTTCCGCTTCGACCTATGGGAAGAAGCGCTGCACCGGACGGGAAGCGATATAGGAACATCACTTCGAGAACGGTCTCCGGCGGAGGCCTTCCCCTGGGATGGCATCGACTGCGGTGTCAGCCGGGAATTCCTCCTTTCCGAGGCCGAAAAGGCACAAAAAGGCGAACCGACGCCGGACTGCCGGGCCGGTTCGTGCAATCAGTGCGGCGCCTGCGATCACCGGACAGTCCGGACCATCATAGCCCCCGCGGACGCCCCTGTGGGGACCGTCATTTCCTCCTTCGCCGGCCGGGACGGCAACGAGCTGCGGGAAAAGGCGTTCCGGCTCCGGTTCACGAAGCTTGGTCAGGCCCGTTTTCTCTCCCATCTGGAGCTCTCCGCGGCCCTCAGCAGGGCCATGATCTTGGGCGGCTTATCCTTTATCTATTCACAGGGATTCCACCCCCACCCGAAGATCTCCTTTGCCGGCGCCACATCCGTGGGCATGGAAAGCAAGGGCGAATTCGCGGACATCCGGATTCAGGAGCCGGCCGAGGATATTGGACCACTCGTTGCCCGGACCAACGCCGCACTGCCGTCGGGCGTCGCGATCACGGCGATGCGGGAGTTGCCCGCGAACGCCTTCTCCCTGGCGGAACTGGTCATGGGATTCGATTATGACCTCGTTCTGCCGGAGGATGTCAGCGAGGCGGAGCTGGTCCGGATCGAAACCGGGATTTCCCGGTTTCTCGACGCGGAGAGTTTCGGCGTTGTCCGCGAAGTGAAAGGAAAGCCGATCATCAAGGAGATCCGTCCTCACGTGACGGGCCTTGCCCTGGACCGGCCTTCTCGCCGGATCCTTCTTTCGGCCCGTTTCGGTCCGAAAGGAACGGTCCGTCCCGCCGAGATTCTCACCGGCGTTATCGGTTTTTCCGCGGAGGCATCTCTCAGAATAGGCGTCGTCAAGACCGCAACACGCCTCGCCGATTTCGCCGAAGCGACCGACCGGGAAATATTTCTCCAATAAATTTTATTGACAAACATAACCGGTTTTCGTTATACAACAAAGCCAAATTTTTTTTCGAGAAGGATATAAGCCATGTACGCAGTCATCAAAACAGGCGGAAAACAGCACAGGGTCTCCGAGGGAGACGTGATCGCCATCGAAAAGATCAACGGGGACAAGGGGGACTCGGTCGTTTTTGACCAGGTCCTGATGGTCGAGAAAGAGGGCGACATCCGGATCGGAAGGCCCATCGTCGAAGGAGCGAAGGTTGTCGGCGAGATCATGGCCCAGGCCAAAGCCGCCAAGCTCACCGTGTTCAAGATGAAAAAGAGGAAGGGCTACCGCAAGAAGACCGGTCACCGCCAGCAACTGACAAGCACGAAAATCAGGGAAATATCCATTTAGCGGAGGGCATTATGGCACACAAGAAGGGACAGGGAAGCTCCCGGAATGGAAGGGACAGCAACTCTCAGCGGCGGGGCGTCAAGGTTTACGGCGGCGAGAAGATCAGCGCCGGTTCTATCATCGTTCGCCAGGTCGGAACCGTATTTCACCCCGGAAACAATGTCGGACTCGGTAAGGACTACACCATTTTTTCGAAGATCGACGGCACCGTGAAGTTCGAGAGACTCGACAAGAAACGGAAGAAGGTCAGCGTCTATGCTGCGGCGTAGACATCTTTTCTTATAAGAGGAGGAGAACGGAAAAAAATGGGCGAGACCGGACGCGAAACTGGGATTGTCAAGTGGTTTAACGACAAGAAGGGTTACGGCTTCATCTCCCGGGAATCGGGGGACGACGTGTTTGTCCACCATAGCGCCATCGTCGCGGAGGGGTTCCGCAGCCTGGCCGAAGGAGACCGCGTCGAGTTTGAGATAAAGCAGGATCAGAAGGGCCAGGCGGCTGCGGACGTGCGTAAGATTTAACGTCCGGATCCAGCCAGGCCAGAGCAATCATCTCCTTATCGATACCACATCCACAGGGCGTCACCACGGTGATGGACCAGCGGGTGTTTTACGCTGCTTCCCGCCGGTTCTTTCCTGCTACGCCTCGAAGGTGACGCGGCGGATCCTCCCTTCACTGCAGCCCGATCAGGCGCTTTCCGTTCAAATCCTCCGCATAAAAAATGCAAACGAAACCATCATGAAATTCATCGACGAGGCAAAGATCTACGTCAAGGCGGGAGACGGCGGTCGGGGCTGTGTCAGCTTCCGGCGGGAGAAGTTCGTCCCCCGTGGAGGACCGGACGGCGGCGATGGGGGCCGCGGGGGGGACGTCATTATCCGCGCATCCCTGGGCCGGCGGACCCTCCTTGACTTCAAATACCGCCAGCACCATGTGGCCAAGCACGGTGGTCACGGGAAGGGAAGCAAACGGACGGGCAGGGATTCCGATGATGTGGAGATCATCGTCCCGGTGGGGACCGTGATCCGGGATGCGGAGACAGGGGAGCTGTTAGCCGATCTGGCCGCCGATGGGGCCTCCGTAATCATCGCCAAGGGCGGCAGAGGCGGCCGCGGAAACGCAAGATTCGCCACCGCCACCCGCCAGACCCCCCGCTTCGCCCAGCCCGGCATCCCCGGCGAGGAGCGATGGATCACTCTGGAGCTCAAACTGCTGGCCGATGTAGGGATCATCGGGCTGCCGAACGTCGGCAAATCGACCTTCATCTCCCGGATCTCAGCCGCCCGCCCCAAAATAGCAGATTATCCCTTCACGACGCTCGTCCCCCATTTAGGCGTCGTCCCGTATGGGGATCATGAGTCCTTCGTGATCGCCGACATCCCGGGACTGATCGAGGGGGCGCACGAAGGGCTGGGGATGGGCATGCAGTTTCTCCGCCACATCGAAAGAACCTCCGTTCTGCTCCACCTCATCGACATTTCTGCGGAATCATACCAGGGTGCCTGGCATGACTACGAACTGATCAACCGGGAGCTGGGTCTCTTCAGCCCCGACATGTTGAAAAAACCGCAGGTCGTGGCGATCGGCAAACTCGATCTCCCTGTGACCAGGGAGAGGCTGAAAAATGATATTGACATCTTTGCGCAAAAAGGCATAAATTTGCTATGTTTTTCAGCAGCGACAGGAGAAGGAGTCCCGGAGGCGCTTGGAAAGCTCATAGCCCGGATCTCCCCGAATCACCCCCTGGTTGATGAAGGAAGCGGGGTGGTCCTGCCGGAGGAAACGCCATCATGACACGGAAAGAGATACTCGGAAACGTCCGGAAGATCATCGTCAAGGTCGGCAGCGCCGTCCTGACGGGCGAGGACGGTCTCGACCTCCAAATCATCGAACAGCTCGTGGACGAAATCTCGGCCCTCCGGCAACAGGGCTATCAGGTCGTTCTGGTCAGCTCCGGCGCCATCGCCTCCGGGAAGCACCGGCTGGGGATCCCCGGTAAGCTCAAGAGCATCCCCCAGAAGCAGGCGGCGGCGGCGGTCGGGCAGGGCCGACTGATGCGGGTTTACTCCAACGCCTTCGGGAAACACGGTCTCTTCGTCGGGCAGGTCCTCCTCACGATGAGCGACATCACCGACCGAAAACGCTTCCTGAACATCCGCAACACCCTCTTCACCCTGATGGATTGGGGCGTCATCACGATCATCAACGAAAACGACACTGTCGCCGTCGATGAGATCAAATTCGGCGACAACGACCACCTCGCCGCGATGGTCGCCAATATCGTCGAAGCCCATCTCGTCATCAACCTGACGAGCACCGAAGGCCTCTACGACCGGAACCCGGCCGATCCCAAAAAGGCGAAACTAATCCCCCTCGTCACGGAAATAACCCCGGAAATCGAGGCCGCGGCGACACAGGAGGCCACCCCCGTCGGGATGGGCGGCATGAAGAGTAAAGTCATGGCCGCAAAGAAGGTAATAGCCTCCGGGATCCCTTACATAATCGCCCCCGGCCGGCGCCAGGGCGTCCTCCAGGAGATCCTGGACGGAAAAGAGACAGGCACCCTCTTCCTCCCGATGGCGGAGCACCTGAACAGTCGGAAATACTGGATCGCCTTCACGTTGAGGTCGCGGGGCCGAATCCTGATCGACGAGGGGGCAAAGGAAGCCCTTGTAGGAGACGGCAAGAGCCTGCTTCCCTCCGGCGTAATGCAGGTCGAGGGGAATTTCGCCCTCGGGGACCCGGTGACCTGCGTGGATGCGGCGGGAAACACGATCGCCAAGGGGCTGGTGAATTACACCTCCGACGAGATCCGGAAGATCATGGGGCTGAAGAGCTCGAAGATCGAGCAGGTTCTGGGCTATAAGGACTACGACGAGGTGATCCACCGGGACAACCTTGCAGTTACGGTCCAGCAGAGCGGAAAATCAAAAACCTGAAACCTGTTAGAGGAAGAAGGAGGAGTGAGTTATGGCAAAAGTAAGCATTCGGTATCTGGTGTCGTTTTTTTTCATGGCAAGTATTTTGTTAACCGGTTTGTCTGTTCTTGCAGCCCCGCCGAATAATTTCACGGCGACAATGGTCTCTTCGGGAATGGAAATGCCCATGGCAAAAATGGGAACCAAGAGCCGCGTAGAAAACCCGGGCATGAAGGGCCTTGTGACCATCAGTCTTGCGGATGCAAAAAAGACCATTATGATGAACACGGTCAGTAAGACCTACTACGAGCAGCCGATCCAAGACCTGGAGAAGACTCCGAATGTATACGATACTGATGTGGTATTCGACAAAAAAAAGGTAGGGACCGATACCATCGACGGTCACCCGTGCATCAAATATGATTCGATCTTTTACCGGAAGAGTAAGCCTGAGGAAAAGCACAAAGCCACCCTCTGGGAGGCTCAGGATCTCAAAGATTTCAATATTCAAACTGAAATTACCGTCCCTGCGAACCAGAAATATCAGGGGTCCGGGGGTAAGATGGTCATGAAATTCAAAGACATCAAGTTAGGCGCGGCTACAGCCTCCATGTTCGAGGTGCCGCGGGATTACAAGAAGGTCAACAGCGTGCAGGAAGTAATGGGTGCAGGTGGTATGGGGAATATTGGTGAAATGATGAAGAATATTCCAAAGGGACAGCGGCCGCCCAAACCATGATAGCATAGAAAACACCGTTCCCGCTGTTCCGCGAATTCTGGATACCGGCTTCCTTCGGACGGTCCCTCCTCGTTTGATTTCATTGACTTCGGGTTGAAAGGTGCGCGTGCTGAACAGTTTGATTTCTGTTTATCTATACTTCGGCTGATTTCCTAATTTTCCATCTCTTATTTCCCTACTTATAGAATATTTCATAAAAATTCATAAGATATCTTGCTGTTTGTGTGGGATTGATGTATGAAATGCTATCGATTTGGCCTGATAAGTCTGCTTTTCCCACGGTAGCATCAGGAGAAAAGTTTACCATGGATAATCGATTCTTCGAACGTCCTGTCCTAAACTCGCCTTACGCGCACCCGGCGCGGCACTGGGAACTTGATGCTCAGGGCCAACCGACACAACAAATTATCGAACACCGCCGTCGCGCAGAATTCATCACGCCGATACCGAAGCCAAGGAAACGCAGGGGAAAAGATAAGCAGCAGGGCTTCGTCTTCGACGAAGGCCAAGGTCTTTCAACCCAGGATCAACAGTACGATCCCACCCCAATTATCAATCTGCTTCGCCACCATGTGGATCAATGGCGAGCCTTGCCAAATCCGAACGACTGGCAGGTTACGCCCGAGACCGTCCGCCTGCTACAGCATTGGCGGCATCATAGGTTCAACGACATCCGGCCGTTCTTCTGTCAGGTGGAAGCTGCTGAGACCGCCATCTGGCTGACAGAAGTGGCCCAAAAACTTGGGAAAGCGGGCAGAGGATTCCTTGATCACCTTGCCAATGCCAACAACGACGCCAATCCCGAACTCTTACGTCTGGCCTTGAAACTCGCCACCGGCGCCGGCAAGACAACCGTCATGGCAATGCTGATTGCCTGGCAGACGATCAACGCCGTGCGCCGGCCCGGCAGCAGGAAATTTACCCGTGGCTTCCTGGTCGTCACGCCCGGCCTGACAATCCGCGACCGGCTCCGCGTTCTTCAGCCCAACGACCCGGACAGCTATTATGTCAGCCGTGAGCTGGCGCCCAGCGATATGCTCGCCGACCTGGAACGGGCCAAGATCGTTATTACCAATTACCACGCCTTCAAACTTCGCGAGCGCATGGAGCTTTCGAAGGGGGGCCGTTCACTTCTCCAGGGACGGGGCGAGGCTTTAAACACGTTGGAAACCGAAGGTCAGATGATCCAGAGGGTGATGCCCGATTTGATGGGCATAAAGAACATCATGGTGATCAACGACGAGGCGCACCATTGCTATCGGGAAAAGCCGGGCGAAGAAGAGGATGATGGTGATCTGAAAGGCGATGAAAAGAAAGAGGCGGAGAAGAACAACGAGGCCGCCCGCCTGTGGATCTCCGGCCTCGAAGCTGTCAACCGCAAACTCGGCATAACGCATATTATCGACCTGTCGGCAACGCCCTTCTTTCTTCGCGGCTCAGGGTATGCGGAGGGCACCCTGTTTCCCTGGACGATGAGCGATTTCTCCCTGATGGACGCCATCGAATGCGGGATTGTCAAACTACCCCGCGTGCCTGTAGCGGACAATATTCCCGGTGGCGATATGCCCCGGTTCCGCAACCTTTGGGAACATATTCGCACGCGGATGCCCAGGAAAGGCCGTGGCAAAGCAAAAAACCTCGACCCGCTTAGCCTGCCCGTCGACCTGCAAACCGCTCTGGAAGCCCTCTACGGGCACTATGAAAAGACATACGATCTGTGGAAAGAAAGCGGCATCCACGTGCCACCCTGCTTCATTGTCGTCTGTCAAAATACTTCCATATCCAAGCTGGTTTATGACTTTATCTCCGGCTTTCACCGGGAAAACGAAGACGGTTCGACGACGCTTGAAAACGGACGTCTGCCGCTGTTCCGCAATTTCGATGAGCACGGCAACCAGTATGGCCGCCCCCGCACGCTGTTGATCGACAGCGAGCAGTTGGAATCCGGTGATGCGCTGGACGAAAACTTCCGCAACATGGCTGCCGATGAGATCGAACGCTTCCGCCGCGAGATCACCGAACGTACCGGCGACCGGCGTCAGGCCGAGAACTTAACCGACCAGGACCTGCTCCGCGAAGTCATGAATACCTGCGGCAAGGAAGGCCGGCTCGGCGATTCCATTCGCTGCGTCGTATCGGTTTCCATGCTCACCGAAGGCTGGGATGCCAACACGGTCACCCATGTTCTGGGCGTACGCGCCTTTGGCACACAGCTTCTCTGCGAACAGGTCATCGGTCGCGCCCTACGACGCCAGTCTTACGACCTCAATGAAGAAGGCCTGTTCAACGTCGAATATGCCGATGTGCTGGGTGTCCCCTTCGACTTCACGGCCAAGCCGGTCGTCGCGCCCCCGCAGCCGCCCCGCGAGACCATCCATGTCAAGGCTGTTCGTCCCGAACGCGACCACATGGAAATCCGGTTCCCCCGCGTGGCCGGCTATCGGATCGAGCTGCCCGAGGAACGACTGACGGCAGTATTTAATAAGGATTCCGAGATGGAGTTGACCCCGGACCTCGTCGGGCCGACGATTACCAGGAACCTGGGCATTATCGGTGAAGGCGTTGACCTGAATCTTGTCCACACCGGAGACATGCGGCGATCCACACTCCTCTTTCATCTCGCCAAGCGTCTGCTTTACACCAAGTGGCGCGATCCCGGCGAAGAGCCTAAACTTTACCTCTTCGGACAGCTCAAGCGGATCACCAAACAGTGGCTCGACACCTGCCTGATTTGCAAAGGCGGCACTTATCCCGCCCAGTTGTTGTATCAGGAACTGGCCGACATGGCCTGCGAGCGCATTACCGCCGGCATCACCCGTTCGCTGGCGGGCAAGCGGCCCATCAAGGCCGTGCTTGACCCGTACAATCCCGTCGGCTCCACCATGCATGTGAACTTCAACACCTCCCGAAGGGACCGCTGGGAAACAGATGCCCGCCGCTGCCACATCAACTGGGTGATTCTCGACAGCGACTGGGAAGCGGAGTTCTGCCGCGTGGCCGAGTCCCACCCGCGGGTCAGGGCCTATGTCAAGAATCACAACCTTGGTTTGGAAGTCCCGTACCGCTATGGCTCTGAGACGCGCACCTACCTGCCCGACTTTATCGTCCTGGTGGACGACGGTCATGAAGACCCGCTGCACCTGATCGTCGAGATCAAGGGCTACCGGCGCGAGGACGCCAAGGAAAAGAAAGCGACCATGGAGACCTACTGGGTGCCGGGGGTAAACAACCACGGGCAGTATGGCCGCTGGGCCTTCGCCGAATTTACCGAGGTCTACCAGATTGAGACCGACTTTGAAGCGAAGGTCGAAACCGAATTCAACAAAATGATCGAGGAAATCGTGCTTCAGGATAGCCAGGTCATGGAAGAATGACCGGATCATGCAGAGGAAGGAGTGGTTCATAAAATCAGCTAATCTGGAGGAGGATGAAAGAAACTAGGAAGAATGAGCTTTACGGATGGTAACATTTGTGTTACTTATATCGCATATAAGAGGGGCGCATGAAAATTGTCGAGTATCTCGCAGTGAATGGCGCGAGTCCTTTCCGGAACTGGTTTGACAGGCTCGACGGTCGTGCGGCCGCCAAGGTCACAACCGCCCTGATCCGAATGGGGTTGGGAAACACATCGAACGTGGAAGGTGTCGGGGGGGTTTTATGAGAGAAAAATCGATTACGGCCCCGGCTACCGTGTCTATTTCGGCATGGATGGAGAGGAGTTGGTCATCCTGGTCGGGGGCGGCACAAAGAAGCGCCAAGCGCAGGATATCGAAACGGCCAGGGAGCGCTGGACGGATTATAGAAAAAGGAAGAAGCAACCATAGAGGGAGATCGGGAAAATGCCGCTGACAAGGGATTTCAGGGAGACGGTCATGGCACGGGTCAAGTCGGACCCGGCCTTCAGAGGCGAATTGATCGTTGAGGCGACCAATGCCTTCTTGATGGGCGACATGGAAACAGGCAAGGAGCTGCTGCGCGACTATCTGAACGCCACCGAATCCATCGCCGATATTGCCCGGGAATTGCAGGTCAACGAGAAGAGCCTGCGCCGCATGCTCGGTCCGAAAGGGAATCCGACCCTCAAGAATTTCCTCAGCCTTCTGAAGGTGTGCAGTTCGGCGGAGCGCCTCACGCTTCAGGTCTGCCACCATTGATCCATGAAACGGGACGGCCAAAGAACCACCTCCGCAAAGCATGCTTTGAATGGACAAGGATAAAACCATGGCCAACAAGGTGAGTAAAAAGACCGTCGAAGCCCTCAAGCACGAGGAGGCCCGGCGCAAGAACATCCCCACCGTCGAGTTCCAATCCGTAATGGACAAGGATGAGCAAAGCCCCATTCGTGTCGCCCTACCGCGCGGCGTAGCCGGGCTGGAAGGAGAAAAAGCAGCGCGTACCCGCGACCTCGACTACCACCGCCGGCTTCATTCCATACCAGAATCACCGGGACAAATCGATACTGGTATCACCGGTCAGGTAGATCCATTAATTTCATTCATGGGAGGGTTCCCCATCCATATGATTCTTTTTATTCCATTTAGTTCGTCTAATTCTGAATTGACACACAAAAAGGTTTGTCCTATAGTTCATCAAACTCACGAGAAGGTATAGCTATCGAAAGATCCTCCAAAGCCCTATTGGGAGATGATTAAAAAGTTAATACCGAGACTTGGCACGTTCAACGCGGAACATGCCACACCAATGAAAGGCATCCTCATGATGCATGCCTCAAGCGCCTATCTTTATCCTCTTTAGCCCCTGGCCTCTTTTTATCCGGTGATTTTGGCCTCATTTTTAACCGGTGATAATAACCTCGACCCCCAGCTCGTCTGGCGTGGCAAAGATGAAAAGGACTGGTCGGACCTGGTGGTGCACGCGCCACCGCTGTATATCCAGGAGAAGGTCCATCCCAAGGTGCTTATCGACGATCTGGTCCGGCAGACGCGTGAGCAGAAAGAAGGGTCTCAGCCGCAGCAGATCGACCTTTTCGCCGACTTCAACGGCCTGCCGAGCGAAAACGCCAAGACCGAGTTCTATCAACACGACGCCAACTGGGCCAACCGCATGATCCTCGGCGACAGCCTGCAAGTAATGGCGTCCCTGGCAGAACGCGAGGGGTTGCGCGGCAAAGTCCAGTGCATTTACATCGATCCGCCTTACGGCATTAAGTTCAATTCCAACTTCCAGTGGTCCACAACCAGCCGCGACGTGAAAGACGGCAATGTTGACCACATCACCCGCGAGCCGGAGCAAGTGAAAGCCTTCCGCGACACCTGGCGCGACGGTATCCACAGCTACCTCACTTACCTGCGCGACCGGTTGACCGTGGCGCGGGATTTACTGACTGATTCGGGGTCTATCTTCGTGCAGATCGGCGATGAAAATGCCCATCGCGTCCGGGCGGTGATGGATGAAGTGTTTGGGGACGCGAACTTTTGTTGTGCAGTGACATTCGTGAAAACCGGCGGGAAGGCAGGTGAACTGCTCGACACAGTAAATGACTTCCTATTGTGGTATGCAAAAGACAAAGACAAAGTCAAATATCGCCAGCTGTATTTCCCAAAGGTTTTTGGCGGCGAGAGAACGGCAAGTTACATATGGGTTGAGGCGATTTAAGAGTGTGCCACCCACGGTGCCTCTGGGTTTGGTATCGGCATCAGAAGAAAAGAGGTTCGGCACCGGGAGCGGTTTTGGGGGAGACGGGAAGACCTTCGGCTGTGCTGACGGATGATTTTCTGGCGG
>JAHJQP010000066.1 GCA_018819165.1 Pseudomonadota bacterium | reverse complement strand
TAACCCCGACCTTCGTCGAGGCCTTCGCCCCTTCGACGGCCAGCGTGAGGTGGATCCGCGGGGCATCGTCGGGGAAATCGACCTTGAAGGGAAACCAGAGGCGACAGTCGTGCACCTCTCCCACGGCGTTTTTGATCTCCGCACTCTGGCGGACAAAGGCATCGGCAGTCCGGTAAAACTCGGACTCGGTGATGTACCGGTAACCTATGAACAGCCCGACCATGAGTGCGACAAACAGGATAAACGGCAGGCGCGAGGAGACCCCCTGCGGCCGGATCGGCCGCGCCCCATCTTTTCTCGATTCCGCACTCATCCCGGGCAGCATCACTTTCTTTATGGCGCCAGGCATACCAACTCCTTTCCCAGCTCCTCGGCCGCCTTCATCAGGACATCATTCGCCCGGATCTCCCCTGCCCCGTACGCGCTGCCGTAGACCATCCCGACAATCTTCGCCCGCGTGTAGTTGAAGGCATCCTGGAAGGTGCGCAGGGCGTTGACGCAACCCGAGCTGAACGGATCGGCATCGCCGTAGCTCATCGCGATGGCGATCCGTTTTCCGGCGAACGACTCCTTCGGATAAGCAAGCAGGGCGAAGCAGCGATCCATAAAGATCTTCGTCTGCGCCGACATCGTGAACCAGTAGACGGGGCTCGCGATGACCCAGGCCTCCGCTTCGAGGAGCTTCGGATAGAGGTCCTGCATCGCATCGTCGATGGAGCATCCCTTGTTCTTCTCCTTCTGGCAGGCGTAACACGACCGGCAGGGGGCGATGTTCAAACCCTGGAGGAAGACCGTCTCCACCTTCGCCCCCGCCGCTTTGGCCCCCCTGGCGATCTGCGCCGCCAGAATGGCGCTGTTCCCCTTCTTCCTGGGGCTCCCCAGCAGTACCAGAACCTTCTTCGCTTTCCTCTTTTCCACTTTACCCGCCATCACTCACCTCCGATAGCTGTTTCGATTCACCGTAAATATACACCACATCCTCCCGCTGGACTGAATGATATTGTAACGGAATATGCGAAGGATTGGAAGGTTTTTTCAAACCTGCAGCGTCCCGCGGGGGATGACGTGGACCGCCGTCGCCTTGAAGGAGGCTGTCACATTTTTGCCTTCGTGCAGTGCCAGGTTTTCGAGCGACTGGCGCGTCACATAGGCCACAAGATCGAAACCGCAGTCGAGGCGGACCCGGTGGAAAAGCCCGAGGGGCGTGATCTTCCGGATCGCTCCGGGGAAGACATTCCGTACGCTGGACCCGGACAGCGGGGAATTCGTCGAGATGGTCACGTGCTCCGGACGGATGCAGCAGAGGACTGCGGCTCCCGGGCGAACCCGGCCTACCGCCTCTATCTCACCGCCTTCCACGGCGGCAATGAAAACGCCGTCGGAGGTACGGATGACCCGCCCCGGCAGGACCGTCTCCACCCCCACGAAAGAGGCGACAAAACCGTCCGCCGGCCGGTTCATCACCTCGGCGACCGGCCCGATCTGGGCGATCTTCCCCTCGTTCATGACTGCAACCCGGTCGGCCAGCCGGAGGGCCTCCGCCTGGTCATGCGTGGCCACGATCGCCGTCGTATGCGTCTCGCGCAGAATCCTTTCGAGATCCCCGATCAGCTCCTCCCGCGTCGGGGCATCGAGCGAGGAGAAGGGCTCGTCGAGGAAGATGATCTCCGGTTTCGTTACGAAGGCGCGGGCGAGGCTCGTCCGCTGCGCCTCTCCTCCGGAAAGCTTCCGGGCGGACCGCTGGGCCAGGTGGCCGATGCCGAAACGCTCCAGATATGCGGACACGGTCCGCCCGATCTCCGCCCTCCCCATGCCGCGGATCTTCAGGCCCGCGGCGACATTGTCGAAAACGGTCGCATCGAAGAGGAGCGGCTCCTGGAAAGCCATCGCGATCCGCCGGCGGTAACCGGAACCACCGGCGTCGATCTCCTTCCCCCGGAAGATGATGTTCCCACGCGAGGGTTTCAACAGGCCGGCCAGCGCCAGGAGCAGTGTCGATTTCCCCGCGCCGTTCGGGCCGATCAGAACGAGGATTTGCCCCTGAACCACGCTGAGGGCGGGGATAGCGAGGACCGGCACACCGCCTCTGCGGACATGGAGGTCTTCGGCCTGGAGTATGATCTGCGGGTGGGATTCCGGATTCATCGGGGCCTCTCCCGCTGCTGGATCTGCGTGAGGATGGCGTTGACAAGAAACGTGAGGATCATCAGAATGATCCCCAGAGCGATGGCGATGTCAAAATTTCCCCGGCTCGTCTCCATCACCGTCGCCGTCGTCAGGACCCGGGAGTAACCCTTGATGTTTCCGCCGACCATGATGGAGGCGCCCACCTCGGAGATGACGCCGCCGAATCCGGCCATTACGGCGGCGAGAAGCGGCAGGCGCGCCTCTTTCACGAGAAGCCAGACCATCTGCACGCGGGTAGCCCCCAAGGCCAGGATCTGGAGGCGGAGATTCGCCGGCAGATGCTGGATGGCCGCAAGCGTGATCCCCGTTACGATGGGGGCGGCGATGACGGTCTGGGCCAGAATCATGGCCGTCGGGGTGTAGAGGATCTCGAGGAAGCCGAGCGGTCCGTTCCGCCAGAGGAAGATCGTGACGAACAGGCCGACGACGACCGGCGGGAGACCCATCCCCGTATTGATCAGGCTCACGACCAGCTGCCGTCCGGGGAACCGGGAGAGGGCCACGGCCGTCCCGACCGATATCCCGATGAAGAGGCTGATCAGCGTCGCCAGTCCCGACACCTTGAGCGACAGGAGCGTGATCCCGAGGACCTCCCTATCCAGCGTGAAAATGAGGAAAAACGCCTTTTTGATTCCTTCAATAATCAGATCCATGATTATAATGGTTCCTTTTCACCCGCATCGGGGAAGAATAGCGGCGACCCATACTTATCCACACCGAAGGTCGCGATGATCCTCTGGACCTCCCTGCTTACCATGAAGTCCGAGAAGGCCTTCGCCCCGTCGGCGTTCACCTTCGGCCACC
>JAHJQP010000065.1 GCA_018819165.1 Pseudomonadota bacterium | reverse complement strand
CAGGGCGGCGTAAAGCTCCTCGTGGAGTGGCGTCGGGACGCCGAGGGTTTGTCCGGCCCGGACGGCGTAGCCGATGAAGAGCTCCACCTCCGTCCGCCTCCCCTTTTCATAGTCTAACTGCAACGAGGACTTCGTTTCGTAGGGGAAACGCGCGATCCTGGCTAATCCGCTCTCCGCGCTGTCCGCCGGAAGCGGGATCCCCTTCGCGCGGGCGAGAGCGGCGATCTCCGCCATCAGCCCCCGGACCATTCCCCTTCCCTTTTCATCCTCCATGACTTCGCCGAAGGATTTTGCCATCAGCGACGTCACGCCGGCCATCGGGCTCACGAAGAGATACTTCGTCCAGAGGGGAACGGCGACCTCCGACGACAGCTCCGCTTTGATCCCGGCCGCCTTCAGGAACGCCTCCAGTGGGCGGTACGTCTCGGCCTGTCCGTCGTCGGGACCGAAGATGAGCTGGCAGGTCCCCCCGACCTGGCGGACGACTCCGGGGGCTTCGATGAAGGTGGAAATGTAAACGCAGCCGCTCAAGACCACGCCCCGGGGCAGAATCGACCGGAGCCGCTCGGCGATGTCGACCCCGTTCAGGACCGGGAGAACCACCGTTTTCTCATGCAAAAGCGGGACGAGCCCCGCCGCGGCCGCCTCCAGGTCATACTCTTTCACGCAGAAGAGAACCAGGTCGCAAACGCCGGCTTCGACTGGGTTGTCCGTCGCCAGGTCGGCCACGACCTTGTAATCCCCTTCCACTGTCTTGAGCAGAAGGCCTTCTCTCCGGATCGCTGCGAGGTGTTCTCCCCGCGCGATAAAGACAACCCTGTGCTCCGGCGAACCCGCATATTTCAGGGCGAGTTTCCCCCCGAAATAACCGCCCATCCCCCCGAGACCAACCACTGCAATCTTCATAACCTGTTCCCTTATTTATTAGATGACCGGCCGGTTTGTCACCAGATGTCGCCCGCCGTCCACGGAGAGGAGGACCCCCGTGACCCAGGAGCTCTGCTCCGAGGCCAGAAAGAGGGCCGCCTCGGCGATATCCGCGGGACGGCCGTTCCGTCCCAGCGGGTGGAGCGGCCGGAGCGTGTCGTAGAATTGCGGGACGCCTTCACGGCCGAAGATCGGGTCGGCAAGCTCCGTTTCCTCCACGAGGGCGGGACAGATAACGTTAACCCGGATCTTATCAGGCGCCGCCTCCATCGCCATGACCTGGGAGAGGGTCTGGAGGGCCGCCTTGGACGTGCAGTAGAGTCCCGTGGCGGGGAAGGCCTTGATTCCCGCAATGGAAGAGAGGTTGATGATCGACCCTCCGCCCGCCCGACGCAGGGCGGGAAGCGCCGCAACCATGACCCGCCACGGTCCCCAGACATTGGTCTTGAGGAGCAGCTCCCACTGGGCGGGATCGACCTCATCGAGTTTCCCGAAGCGCATCACCCCGGCATTGTTCACGACGATGTCCAGCCGCCCGGTTTTCTCCTCCGCGGTCGCGATGAGACGCCGGATATCCTCCTCGACGGTCACATCCGCCCTGACCGCGCACACCCGGCCGAGGCCATCCGTCATCCCCGCCGCTGCCGCCTGGAGGCGGTCCTCGCGCCGGCCGCAGATCACAACCGCCGCCCCCTCCTCGAAGAAACGCCGGGCGATGGCCAGGCCGATCCCCGTCCCTCCACCCGTCACGATCGCGGTTTTCCCTTTCAGAATCCCCATTGTCTCCTCCCCGATGATGGTTCAAGACCGATAAAACAACCTCTCCCCTTCCCCTTTTCCCCTTTGTAAGTACGGTGTTTCCTATCACAAAACGGAACTGCCTTAACAGCAATTTTTTCTTGACTTCCCTTTCCGCCCAGTTCTCAGGCGCCGACACCATATTTTACGATAGAAACTTACGATAGAAACTTGTTGACATAATGGACAGCTCTTTGTATCTTCCCATGACAAAAAACAAGTTCTTATCATCCCAACTGACGTTCCTTTATCAGGGTCTTATGGATAACCTTCGGCCGTACCGTTCTTTTGTGAGCTACATCGATCGCAGCCGGGAGTACTACGCCGCCCAGGACTATTCCAAGCCGTACGTTTGGGCCCACCACGACGATGTCCCTTTTACCCCGCTACGGAAGCCGATTTCCGAGTGCCGGGTGGGATTGGTGACGACAGCGGGCAGAACGCAGGAGGAGGGCATGATCGGGGCCGGGCGGTTGATGCGGGAGCCGTACGCGGAACCGGCGAACCCGCCGCCTACGCATCTATTCACGGACGACCTGTTTTGGGACAAGGAAACGACCCACACCGACGACGTCGACAGCTTTCTGCCGGTAAACCGCCTGGCTGAATACGCCGCCGGCGGTCGTATCGGGTCGGCGTCGCCCCGCTTCTACGGAGTACCCACCGATTACAGCCAAAGCAGGACGTCGCAAGGCGCCGCCCCCCGGATCCTCGAGTGGTGCCGCGAGGATGGCCTCGACGCCGTGCTCCTCTCGGCGCTTTGACCGGTTTGCCACCAGACCGTGAGTCTGGTCGCGCGGCATCTGGAGGCGAATGGCGTACCCACGGCAGTCATGGGCTGCGCGCGGGACATCGTTGAGGAGTGCGGTGTCGCCCGTTTCGTGTTCACCGACTTTCCCCTGGGAAATCCATGTGGGAAGCCCTGGGACGCTGAGATGCAGAGCTCGATCGTGGGAAGTGCCCTGAATCTGCTGGATCGGGCCTGGATGCCGCGCACAACGGTCCAGACGCCGTTCCGCTGGGACAACGACGCGTGGCGCGACGCGTTTATGCGGGTCGACGAGAGCAATCGCGAGGCGCTTGCCCAGGAAGGCGAGGAGCGTCGCCGCCGTCAAGCCGAAGTAAAGACAGGTCGGTAACCCTCCCTCGACCGAACGCTGAAAGGGATAGAAACCGCACCGGCAGTCGGACCGTTCGTCATCGTCTCCGCCGGGGCACTGACCCGTTCGGCCCGGTCTGTGGACATCCATATGACGATTGCAGCAGAAGGAGAATTTGGAAATGCAGATCATCTCCATAGATGAAGATCGATGCGCCTTGTGCGGGACCTGCATCGCTGTTTGCCCCAGGCGAATGCTGAAAGAGGCAGACGGGTCCATAAAGATCATGGACCCTGCT
>JAHJQP010000064.1 GCA_018819165.1 Pseudomonadota bacterium | reverse complement strand
CGGCAATGAAGGCGTCGAGGGATTCATGGCCGCGTTCGATGGCGATGATCGTCGAGGTATCGAAGATTATGCCCATGGATTGCCCTCGCTGACGGGCGGCTGCACCGCGATGGCCTGCGCAATATCTCTCGCGAAGGCGTCTCCATCATCTTCGAGACGGGGAAGGTTGCGCACGATCTCTTTGAGGTCGGACAGCTTTCGCTCCTTCATGGAACCCGCTGCCGGCCCGATGGTCGCCGCCGGCTTTCCTCCCTTCAGGATCGTGTACCGTTCCCCTCGGTAACGGATGTTGTTGAGCAGCTCCGAGAAGTTCCGGACCGCGTCGGTGACGGTGATGGTCTGGGTCATAGTTTCCTCCTGTAAAATATGATTATTGAATTTTATGATAATCAGGGAGGGAAAGCAAGTTCGATTCTGCCCCGGATTAAATTCCTTCCTTCGATTTCGGCTCTTGTGATCCGCAGTGAATCGATTGCCGTTCTCAGGGAATCTCGGGATACTTTGAGCGGCCTGAGTTTACTTTACAGCCTTCCAGGACGCCAGTTTCCTCTCCAGGCGCTCCCGGCGGCGCGCGAGATCGGCACGGTCATCCGGCGACAGGCGGCCGGCACAGGCGCAGGCACGCATCGTCAGCACCAGGGCCTGCGCGAAATCGCGCCGCCGGTGCTCGCACCACTTGGCCAGCTCGACGAGAGCGAAGAGATCCTCACCGTCCCGCCGCACCATCTCCTCCCAGATCGCCACCGCCGCCGGCCACTGGTCCGACCGTTTGTAGACGAGAGACAGCTCCCGGCCGGCCTCCCGAGCCGTTTCGGGGCAGGAGCCGCCGATCAGGGGGACAAGGCGCCGGACGGCATCGTAGGGACATGACCGGGCCAGAAAAAGCCTCGCCGCGGCGAGGCGGTCGCCGGGGTGACACCGTGCATTCTCCCCGTCGGGATCGAGCAGCTCCGCCAGCTGGGCGGCCAGGGCCGCGAGCGACAGGATGTCCAGGCGGTTGTGTTCGAAGACGTCGGCCATCAGGCGGCCGTCCCGGAGCCTAAGCCAGTCGAAGTAGCGCTGGGGTATCTCGCTGCCGGGGATGTCCCCCTCCCGCTCAAACCCCAGGACCGCCACCTCCAGGGCGCCCAGGCGGCGGTCGCTAAGGCGATGGCTCAGCAGGCGCCGGGCGGGATGGAGGAGATCGAGGTGGGGAAGGCCGGCGAGAGGATCCGGCAGGCGGTTCATGATGAAGCGGGCAGCGAGGAGATTGGCGTCGAAGGCCTTGCCGTTGAAACTCACGAGAAATCGTTTGCCCCGGAGCAGCTCCGTTAGGCACAGGAGCGTCGCCCTCTCCTCGGCGTAATCCCGGGCAAAGAGCTGCCTCGTGACGAAGCCGCCCTCTTCGAACCAGCCGAGACCGATGAGAAAGGCCACCGTCCCCGTGCCGCCCGCGAGCCCCGTCGTTTCCGTATCGAGGAAGAGGGCTTGGCGGTAATCCAATCCCCGCAGGACCGGGTCGTTCGCCAGGATGGCCAGCCGCTCCATGTCGAGAGGCGCGAGATCCCGGATGCACCGCTCCCCGTGCCGGGAAGAGCCCCCGGCCACGCGGTTCACGCAGAAGAAGGCCCCCGCCTCGTTGGTCGTCTCCACGCCCGGGACCAGATCCCCCAGCGGGACGCCTCGGCCCCGCCCGGAAGGCGGCGCCTCCGCTTTCCGCCCCTCCGGCCGCCGGGAGAGAACGGCGTCGATGCGCTCCCGCAGGCGGCTGAGCTGCTCGGCCTTGGACCGCCCGCCGCTTTCCTTGCTGCCTTCGCCGGTCAGGCGCTGTAAACGGGAAATGACGCTCATACGCTTATGATACCATGATCCCGGACAAGTTCAACCGCCGTCTATGGATCATAAAAATAGGGGCGCTGTCCCCCTATTCCAGGATCGCCAGGGCCGCCTCCTTCGCCCGGGGTCCGACCTCCAGCGTCGGGCCGACGCACGACGGGCAGCCGCACTGGCAGGGGCAGCCGCGGATGAGCTGCCGGGCCGAGTTCAGCAGGGCGTCATGGCGCTCGAAGAGAAGATCGGAGAAGCCGATCCCTCCCGGGTAGGCGTCGAACAAGAAGATCGTCGGGTCGAAGGCGTCCGTCGCCGGGGTTGACTCCCCCTTCTCTGAGGGCGAGGTCGTGATGGTCCGCCAGTTTCTGTCCTTCCGGACGAACCATTCGCCGCTCTTGTCCCCGATGGCGCGGTCGATGTCGTGGAGGTCCGCCATGAGGGTCATGGCGGCCAGGTGATGGAGGCTGTAGGCCAGTCCTGCCAGTCCGTCGATGATCTCCGCCTGGTTATAGGAAAGCCCGGCGAGGCGGTGCCGGGGGATCGTGAACCAGTAGCTTGTCGTGTGCATGTCCTTTTCAGGCAGGTTCACGTCGCCATAGCCCAGGTTTTCGGAAGTGTAGAACTTGATCTTCTTGAAGCCCACGACCTTGCTCACCACCTGGACCTCGCCGTGCTCGACGATGATCTCCCGCCCCGGCCTCTTCGCGAAGGCGTCGATGACCCGGACGTTGGTGAAGGTCATGGCATCGGTGAAGTAATCCACCTCGACCTTGCGGACGTAGGCGGTCTTCCGCTCCAGGTCGAGCTTGTCCACATGGTACTGCTGGGACTCCACCATATAGATCGCGTCGTCGTGGACGGCGGTGAAGGCGCTGTCCCAGTCCACCTCGGCGATGACCCGGTGGTTCCCGGCGTCCGTCGTATCCACGATAACCACGTTCTCCGGATTGACGCTCCGGAGGCTCACCTCGTCGGCGGGATAGCTCTCGGCCGACCAGTGCCAGCGGGCGCCGACGCGGTGGAGAACCCCCTTCCCCTCGAGATAATCGAGCAGCTCCTCCAGGTTTTCCCCGCCGAAGCGCTCCCCCTTCTCGAAGGGGAGCTCGAAGGCGGCGCTCTTGATGTGGTGCAGGAGGATCAGCAGGTTGTCCGGATTGACCCGGCAGAACTCGGGGGAGCGGGAAAAAAAGTAATCGGGGTTCTCCACGATGAACTGGTCCAGGGGGGAGCTGCGGGCGATGAGGATGGCCAGGCTCTGGCCCGTGCGCCGCCCCGCCCGCCCGGCCTGCTGCCAGGTGCTGGCGATGGAGCCGGGATAGCCGCAGAGGATCGCCGCCTCCAGGTCGCCGATGTCGATCCCCAGCTCCAGGGCGTTCGTCGTCACGACCCCCATCACCTCGCGGCGGCGCAGGCCCGCCTCGATCTGCCGGCGGAGGTTGGGGAGGTATCCCCCGCGGTAGCCCGTGACGAATTGGGTGTCCACGGGCTTCCCCTTCCCGAACCTGTCCTTCAGGTACTTCGTCAGGACCTCGACGTTCAGGCGGCTGGTGGCGAAAACGATCGTCTGGACGTCGTTCTCGATGAGTTCCGCGGCCATCTTCCGGACCGGCGTCAGGGCGGACTGGCGGATGCCGAGCTCCCGGTTGACGATGGGCGGGTTGTAGAGGATGAAGGTCTTGGCCGCCGTCGGCGCCCCGCTCTCGGCGATGAGCGTCACGGGACGCTCCAGGAGCCGCTCCGCGTGCTCCTGAGGGTTCGCCACCGTGGCGGAACAGCAGACGAAGACCGGGTCCCGGCCGTAGAAGCGGCAGATCCGGACGAGACGGCGCAGGACGTTCGTCACGTGGGAGCCAAAGACCCCCCGGTAGACGTGGAGTTCGTCGATGACCACATATTGGAGGTTCGCGAAGAGCTTCTGCCACTTCGTATGGTGGGGGAGGATCCCGGCGTGGAGCATGTCGGGGTTCGTGACAACGACGTGGCCCTGCCGGCGGATCGCCTGCCGGGCGTCGTCGGGGGTGTCCCCGTCGTAGGTGTAGGTCTTGATATCGGCCTTGAGCTCGCCGATCAGGCCGTGGACCTCGTGCATCTGGTCCTGGGCGAGGGCCTTCGTCGGGAAGAGGTAGAGGGCGCGGGTTTCCGGCTCTTCGAGGATCTTCTGTAGAACCGGCAGGTTGTAGCAGAGGGTCTTGCCGCTCGCCGTCGGCGTCACGAGAACGACACTCTGCCCCTGCCGAATCAGATCCATCGCCCGGGCCTGGTGGCTGTAGAGCCGGTCGATCCCCCGCGCCGCCAGGACATTCTTTAATGAGGGATGGACCCACGCCGGATACCCGGAAAAGTCGCCCGGCCGTTTGGGGATCCGCCGGATCGCCCGGACGTTCTCCATGAACCGCCGGTCGTTTTCGGCCCTCGTCAGCCACTCCTGCAAGGTCAGTTTCGCCACGACGGCAAATTACCCTTTTTCGGGGCGATTGACAATTCTTTTGTGTAGCCCGGCGGGGCGGAAGCAGACCAAGACTACACACCTGTCGCCAGAGAGGGCGTTTTTCAGTCACTCTACGTATCGATAATATTACATACAGAATTATATAATAAACATATTTCTGTATAATATCTCTTGACATGAAAAATATTTATGTTAGTTTATCCAATAAATCACAAATATCTGTTTTATAGGTGTCGAGATGATCCGGGAATTCAGCGTCAAGAATTTTTATTCCTTCAAAGAGGAAAACAAGGTCAGCTTCCTGGTCCACAAAAAGGCGCCCTGCACGGACGCCTACGTGGACGCTCAAAATGGGGAACGCATCACAAAAATCCTGGCAAGCTTTGGGCCCAACGCCTCCGGGAAGACGAACCTCATCAAGGCCTTGCCTTTTCTCCGCTGGTTCATGAACCATTCCTTCAATCTGAAGCCGGATGAAAAGATCCCCGTCCAGCCGTTCCGCTTCGAAAAGGGAGCGACGGAACCCGCGGAATTTTCCGTCGATTTCGAATGCGGAGAGAAGATCTACCGGTATGGGCTCCGCCTGACCATCGAGCATGTCCTCGACGAGACCCTGCTTATCCGGGAAGGCAAGGGGTTCAAATATCGGTTCAAACGGCGCTGGAACGAGGCCACGGGGAAGCACGACTTTTCGACGAAGAACTTCGGCCGGACGAAGGGATTCGGCGAATCCGTCCAGATGCGCAAGAACGCCTCGGTCCTCTCCATCGCCCTGCAGCACAACCATGAGGAGAGCCGGCAGATCATCGAAGCCTGGTCGCGTCTGAATACCAATGTCCAGGAATACAGGCGGGAAGGCCGAATGATCGCGGACGAGATCATGGTCCGGCTCTTGGATTCGGCGGCGTATTTTCACGACCATCCGGAATACAAGAAACAGGTGCAGGAGTTATTGACCCGCTTCGACCTGGGCCTCGCCGGCGTTGAGATCGAGGAACGGGAGATCGGCGTCGACAAGGAAGGCAAACCGGACAAGATCATCCTGCCCTTCGGGGTCCACGTGGGAAAAGACGAGAGCGTCCACAAACTGCCTTTCTTCTACGAATCGAGCGGCACGCAGAACCTCTTTGTCCTCCTGAAAAAAATTCTTCCTGTCCTTGAGGAAGGGGGCATCGCCGTCCTCGATGAATTCGAGGTCGATCTGCACCCCCACATGATCTCTCCCCTGGTGGATTTGTTCGTCTCCCGGAAGACGAATCCGCTAAACGCCCAGCTCCTGTTCAGTTGCCATTCCATCGACATCATGAAGCAGCTCGACAAATACCAGATCCTCCTCGTCGAAAAGGACGAATACGGTTACAGCAGGGTGGTCCGCCTGGACGAATTCAAGGGGGTCCGCAGCGACGACAACCTCTACGCGAAATACGACGCCGGTGCATTCGGCGCCGTGCCGAACCTCTGAGGCGTGAAGATGGCCCGAATGTGTCCAGGTGTATTCCAGGGAAATGCCGGGGCGGCGATCAGGTCATCAGGTTCTGCGGAGATCATGGGTTTCTCACCGCGCGGATGACGAGCCGGACTATGAGCGCCGCCGTCAGGATCCAGATCAAGACGATAACTGCGGCCGCGACCTTCCCCGCCCGGGTCGCCTGCTCCGCGTTCGCCTCCGATTTCTGACGGCACTCCGCGAGGACGTCCGCCGGGATCAGGCGGATGACCAGCATGATCCCCAGCGGGAGGAGGATGAGGTCGTCCAGATATCCCAGAACGGGGATAAAATCCGGGATGAGGTCGATCGGGGAGAGGGCGTAGCCGACGATTAGGATGGCCAGAAACTTTGCGTACCAGGGGACGCGGGGGTGGCGGCAGGCGAGGTAGAGCGCGTAGGTTTCCCTCTTCAGGGCTTTCACTCGCTGTTTCCAGGACAGGAACGATCTCATCTTTGCTGCTCTCGTAAAAAAACCCTCTAAAGCGTAAAATTCCCCATTTCCTCCCCTGCCGTCAAATCAAAGGTCTAAATTATATATAGAATTGCAGAGCGCCCGGCTATTGTCAAGCGGAAGGGAAAAACGGTTCATTATCCGTTTTAAAAAAAGCTGGGCGTGATCCATATCCAGCATAGTGTTCTGAAAAAGGAATTTGGGGGAATGGCCGGATCGCCGGAAAACTTTTTATTTGACAAATAAAGGCTGTAAGGTTTAGTAAATCACATTATTATGGAGTCGGACAT
>JAHJQP010000063.1 GCA_018819165.1 Pseudomonadota bacterium | reverse complement strand
TGACACACCCTTCTTTTTTCCTTGACAGCCGGTAGATAATAGTTCAAATACTGGCGGCAGTTTACGCTCTGACTTTCGAGAGCAAAACCGGAATCTTTTCGAAGGGCATTGCAAGTTTGAGGAAAATAGGGAGCTGTCCCCATTTTCCGGCATGAAGCCAATTTTCATAGTTCTGCAAGCTCTCAGATTGATAATGTGCTCCATAAAAGGTGACAGACGGTGATCAGTCTCGACTATTCGCTGGGCATCCAGATTATCAATTTCATCCTGTTGATATTCATCCTCAATCGCCTTCTCTACAAGCCGCTCCTCGGCTTGATCGACAAGCGCAACCATAAGATCGAGGCCTCGGAAGCGGAGTGTCTCCGCCTCCAGAAAACCGTCGAGCAGAAGATGGCCGCCTACGAAGAAAAACTGCGGTTGGCGAAGGCGGCCGCCGTTGAAAAGAAGAATGAGCTCATCCGGCAGGGCGCCGATGAGACAAAGGCCATCGTCGATTCGGCCCGCGCCGATCTCCCCGCAATGATGGAGCAGTTTCATGCCCGAATGGAGGGGGAAATCCTCGAGGCAAAAAGGATTCTGACCGGCCAGTCTGAAAAGCTGTCCGTGGAGATTGCCGAAAAGGTCCTGGGAAGGAGACTCCGATGAAAGAGCGGTTTGAAACGAACCGGATTGGCCGCTCCGAAATCAAGGAAGAACCGAAGGCAAGCGCTCCCGGCACAGGGCGCAGGGGGGTCCTCTGTCCGGTGGTGTGCCTCCTTTCATTTTTCTTCTTCCTGCCGACGGTTCATGCCTCCGGCGGGGGCGGAGGGGAGGAACCGAATTGGCTCGGCTTTGCCTGGAGGTTCTTCAATTTCATCGTCCTGGCCGGTATTCTCTATTGGCTTCTGGCCGCCAAAATAAAGGCCTTCTTGACCGGACGGCGCGAGGGGATCAAGACCGTCCTGGCCGAAGCCGTGTCGGCCCGAGAGGAGGCGGAGAAGAAGTTCCGGGAGTCCTCGGAAAAGCTGGATAAGGCGAAGGAAGAGATCGAAAAGCTTGGTGAAATGATCAGGTCTCAGGGGCTGGCTGAAAAGGAGTGGATCCTTGAAGAGGCGAGGAAAGCGGCGGCCAAGATGAGGGAAGACACAGAAACGAGGCTGGAGCAGGAACTCAGCAAGGCCGGGAGGGACCTCCGGATAGAGGCGGTCCGCCTCTCCACGCAGATGGCCGAAGAACTCCTCAGGAGACACATCCAGGCGGAAGACCACGAAACCATCGTCAAGGACACTATCGAAAAGGTGGCGAAATCAAGCTGAAGGCAGATTTTCCGACCTTTTTCCGAAGGAGCAAGCATTGATCAGCAGCAACATCGCAAAGCGCTACGCCCGGGCTTTTTTCGATATCGCGGAAGAGGAGAGGCGGTACGAAGACTACTTCCAGGAACTGGGACGTTTTTCCGACATCCTCAGGAAAAACAAAAGCCTGAATGAATTTCTGGCCAACCCGATCTTCGCCCAGCCCGACAAGAAGGCGGTGGTGGAAACACTCCTGCAGAAGGCAGGGATCTCCCCGCTGACTGCCAACTTCCTGAATCTGCTGGTCGACAAGCGCCGCATCGGGATTCTCTCCGACATTGAAGGCTGCTACCGGGAGTTGATGGACGACGCCATGAAAAAGGTCAGGGTCACGGTCAAGACGGCTTTTCCGCTGACCGGCGAGCTCTCCGCGCGGTTGCAGAAGGGGCTGGAAGGTCTGACCGGCAAACAGGTTGAGATGACCGTCCTGGAGGACCCATCCCTGCTCGGGGGTATCGTTGTCCGGATCGGAGATACGCTTTATGACGGCAGCATCAAGACGCAACTGAACAATATCAGGAATCTCTTAGGGGAGGAGATATAGGGCATGGAAACCATCAGAGCAGAGGAAATCAGCGAGATCATCTCCAGGCAGATCAAAGAGTATGAAAAGAAACTGGATATCAGCGAAACGGGAACGGTCCTCTCCGTCGGCGACGGCATCGCCAGGGTCTACGGCGTGGAAAACGCCATGGCCATGGAGCTGCTGGAATTCCCCGGAGGAATTCTCGGCATGATCCTGAACCTCGAGACGGACAACGTCGGCGTGGCCGTTCTCGGCGAAGTGACCCACATCAAGGAAGGGGATATCGTCAAGAGAACCGGTAAGATCGCCCAGATCCCCGTCGGCGAGGCGTTATTAGGCCGCGTCATAGACGCCACGGGCACCCCCCTGGACGGGATGGGTCCCATCGAAGCGGCGGAATACCGCCGGATCGAGATGGTCGCTCCCGGCGTGGTTTTCCGCCAGCCGGTCAACGAGCCGATGTACACCGGCATCAAGGCGATCGACGCCATGACGCCCATCGGCCGGGGCCAGCGCGAACTGATCATCGGCGACCGTCAGATCGGGAAGACCTCCATCGGCATCGATGCGATCATCCGCCAGAAGGGTACCGGCGTGAAGTGCATTTACGTCGCCATCGGCCAGAAGAAATCCACCGTCGCCCATGTGGTCGAGAATCTCAAGAAGCACGAAGCCATGTCCTACACCTGCGTCGTCGCCGCCTGCGCCAGCGACCCCGCCACCCTGCAGTACATCGCTGCCTATGCCGGCTGCAGCATCGGTGAATACTTCCGCGACCGCGGGCAGGATGCCCTGATCATCTACGACGATCTCTCCAAACAGGCCGTGGCCTACCGCCAGATCTCGCTGCTGCTCAGGCGCCCGCCGGGACGCGAGGCCTATCCCGGCGACATCTTCTACAACCACTCCCGGCTGCTGGAGAGGGCCGCGCGGGTGAGCAAGGAACTTGGCGGCGGATCGCTGACGGCGCTCCCCATCATCGAAACGCAGGCGGGCGACGTATCCGCCTATATCCCGACGAACGTCATCTCGATTACCGACGGCCAGGTCTACCTGGAACCCTCCCTTTTCTTCTCCGGCATCCGCCCGGCGATCAACGTGGGGCTCTCGGTCTCTCGCGTCGGCGGCGCCGCCCAGGTCAAGGCGATGAAGCAGGTTGCAGGCACCCTGAAGTTAGACCTCGCCCAGTACCGGGAGCTGGCCGCCTTCGCCCAGTTCGGCTCCGACCTGGACAAGGCGACGCAGGCGCAGTTGGACCGCGGCATCCGGCTCGTCGAGATCCTGAAGCAACCCCAGTTCTCCCCCATGTCGCTCGCCCAGGAGGTCGTCATTCTCTATGCGGGCACCCGGGGCTTCCTGGACAAGTACCCGGTGGACAAACTGCAGAACTACGAGCCGCAGCTTCTGAGTTTCGCGGAGGGCAAGTATCCGGAGATCATGAAGGAAATAGACGAGAAGAAGATTATCAGCCCGGAACTCGACAAGAAGCTCAGGGAGGCGCTGACAGAGTTCGACTCGGTCTACGTCGCCGAGTGAGATTTTGCATGCAAAAGGAACACGATGCCATAAAGGAGCAGGTTTGAATGGCCGCACTCAAGGACATTAAGCGGAAGATCACCGCTGTTCATAAGACGAAGCAGATCACCAGGGCCATGAACATGGTGGCCGCCTCGAAGTTCAAGGCCGCCCAGATGCGAATGGAGAATTTCCGGCCCTATGCCGTGAAGTTCATGGAGGTCTTAAACAGTCTCGCCCTGCGGGTGGACGCCAGCAACCATCCCCTGCTCGCGGTCCGGGAACCGAAGCGGATCCGCGTGATCTGCATGACATCCGACCGGGGACTCTGCGGAGGATTCAACAACAACCTGATCAAGGCCACCGAACGGTTCGTCAAGGAGAAACTACGCGACGGGCAGGAAGTTTCGGTCATCCCAATCGGCCGAAAAGGGCGGGATTTCTTCAGGAAGAAGACAAAGATCATCAACGCCCGGGCCGATGTCTTCGGGAAATTCGACATGAGCCTCGCCGTCAGGATCTCCGAGGACATCATCCCGCCTTTCATCAGCGAGGAGTACGACGAGCTCTACCTCCTCTACAACGAGTTCGTCAACGTCGCCGTACAGAGGCCCTCCGTGGTCCGGCTCTTCCCTCTCCCCTCCATCGGCCGCGCGGAGGAGATCGAACCGAGCAAGAGGCTCGATTACATCTATGAGCCTTCCGAGGGGGCCCTTCTGGAGAAGCTGCTCCCCATGTACGTGCACGTCCTGATCTACCGGGCGCTGTTGGAAACCTTCGCCGGGGAAAACGGCGCCAGGATGGCGGCGATGGACAACGCCACCCGGAACTGTGAGGACCTGATCCAGAGCCTGACGCTCAAATACAACCAGGTGAGACAATCGGCGATCACGGCCGAGCTGATGGACATCGTGGGCGGAACCGAAGCGCTGGCAAAGGGATAAAAGACTATAGAGATGAGAGTCGGGCGGTTGAGAACCGTCGCCACTTCGATCATTTAAGGAGACGGGTATGAACATTGGCAGGGTTGTACAGGTTATCGGACCGGTAGTAGACGTGGCGTTTAAGGGGGGACAACTCCCGAACATCATGAATGCCATCGCCATCACCAATCCCACCATCAACGACCAGGAGGACAACCTGATCGTGGAGATCGCCCAGCATCTGGGCGACAACGTCGTCCGATGCATCGCCATGGACATCACCGACGGCCTGGTCCGCGGAATGAAGGCGAAGGACATGGGCGGACCAATCAGCGTGCCCGTGGGACCGGAATGCCTCGGCCGGATACTCAACGTCGTCGGCCGGCCGGTCGACGGCCTCGGGCCGGTGGAGGCTAAGCACACCATGCCCATCCACCGCGAGGCGCCCACCTTCCTCGAACAGGACACCTCGGTCCATGTGTTGGAAACCGGGGTCAAGGTCATCGATCTTCTCGTCCCCTTCCCGAGAGGCGGCAAGATGGGGATGTTCGGCGGCGCCGGCGTCGGCAAGACCGTCGTCATGATGGAGATGATCCACAACATCGCCATGCACCACGGCGGCATCTCGGTCTTCGCCGGAGTGGGCGAGCGGACCCGCGAGGGGAACGACCTTTACTTAGAGATGAAGGAATCGGGGGTCATCAAGCAGGCCGCCCTGATCTACGGACAGATGACCGAACCGCCGGGAGCGCGTGCCCGTGTGGCCCTGACGGCCCTGGCGGCGGCCGAATATTTCCGGGATGTGGAGGGACAGGACGTCCTCCTGTTCATCGACAACATCTTCCGGTTTACACAGGCCGGCTCCGAGGTATCGGCCCTCCTGGGGCGCATGCCCTCCGCCGTCGGTTATCAGCCGACTCTGGCCACCGACCTCGGGGAACTTCAGGAGCGTATCACCTCCACGAACAAGGGGTCCATTACGGCTGTTCAGTGCGTTTACGTCCCCGCCGACGACCTGACGGATCCGGCGCCGGCAACGACATTTGCCCATCTCGATGGAACCGTTGTTCTCTCTCGACCGCTCTCAGAACTTGGCATCTACCCCGCAGTGGACCCCCTTGATTCGACCTCCCGCATCCTGGACCCGATCGTGCTCGGCAAGGAGCACTACCAGGTGGCCAGACAGGTCCAGGTGACGCTGCAGAAATACAAGGATCTCCAGGACATCATCGCAATCCTGGGCATGGATGAGCTCTCCGAGGAGGACAAGGTCACCGTCAGCCGGGCGAGGAAGATCCAGAGATTCCTCTCCCAGCCTTTCTTTGTCGCCGCCCAGTTCACCGGTAAGGAAGGCAAGTTCGTTCCGGTGGCCGAAACGGTCAGGGGATTCAAGGAGATCATCGAGGGAAAACACGATGACCTGCCCGAACAGGCCTTCTACATGGTCGGCGGCATCGACGAGGTCGTGGAGAAGGCGAAGAAGTTGGCCGAATAGCCGGAGGATCTTGAGATGGCTGACGAATTGAAACTGGAAATCGTAACCCCGGAGCAGATGACCTTCAGGGGTGTCGTCGAAGAGGTGACCATCCCCGGCACGGAAGGCCAGTTCGGCGTCCTTAAGGGACACGCCGCCCTACTGAGCTCGGTCGATATCGGAGAGCTCAGCTTCACCCAGGACCACAAGAAGACCTATTATGCGGTGAACACCGGCTATGCGGAGGTCACGGCCTTCAAGGTCACAGTCCTGGTGGAGACCGCGGAGAGGTTTGACCTGATCGACCGGGAAAGGGCAAAGCGGGCCAGGGAGCAGGCCGAGGAGAAACTGGCGAAGCTTTCCCGGGAAGATGTGGAGTTCGAAAAGGCCAGGCTGGCTCTCCTCCGTGCGATAACGAGACTGAACGTCGCCGGGAAGATTAGTACTTAGGACTGAGTGCTTAGTGCTGAGTCCTTAGTCCTCTTCCTGGACGGTGATATCGGTGATCTCGAACTCCCGGACACCGCCGGGGGTATTCACGCTGACTTCATCGCCGACGCATTTGCCGATCAGCGCCCTGCCGATGGGCGAGGTTACAGAAATCATGTTTCTTTTGAGGTCCGATTCGAGGGGGCCGACAAGCTGGTAGGCGGTTTTCTTTCCCGTACTGCCGTCCTCGATGGTCACGGTGGCGCCGAAGACCGCCTTGTCGCAGCCCAGGTTCTTCAGTTCAATCACATTGGACATTGCCAGGTTGTTCTCTAACTTCTGCATCCTGCCGTGCAGGAAGGACTGCCTCTCCTTGGCCGCCGAGTATTCCGCGTTTTCCGACAGATCCCCCTGCGCCCTCGCCGTTTCGATGTCCCTGATATTCGCGGGAATGGAGATCGTTTTGAGAACCTCCAACTCCCTCTTCAACCGTGCAAAGCCGGCCCTGGTGATGGGTATCTTTTCCATAAACCTTCTCCTGCCTGAATATTCTTCGTGGCTCGCAGGCAGGCAACAACCCGGCCAACCGACTACCGCACGAGGTGTGATCATTAGTAAAGAAACCCGAGAGTGTCAAGGAAGAAATAAGCCAGCCTTGATCCACCGTCAAAAAGCCCGCGGAAAATTAGGCGGCGGATTTAGCCGGTCAGACAACTTGCCACGCACCGGAAACTGTGTTAGAAAACGGCTATCCGGTTTTCCATTGTGGAAAGGAGCTCTGACACTGCGATGATAGACCAGTATGCACGGGAT
>JAHJQP010000062.1 GCA_018819165.1 Pseudomonadota bacterium | reverse complement strand
CCAATTATTGCCGAATATTCTCCCATACCGGGAACTGATTTGTGGGATGAAGCGGTGGCTTCCTCGCCCTACCCTATCGCTGAGGAGCCCCTTTTCCAGAACAATTCCCTCCTTCCCTGCCGGAATGATCATCTCACTTATGAGATGTATCATTCACTGAAGCTCATGACGAGAACTCCTGAGAGCACTGACATGTAATTTTTCTTGCCCCCGAAGACCGATACCGCTAAGATAGCCGATGTAAGGAGATAAAATACATGGGTTCGTACATCTGGTGGGGGAAAAATATCCTGATTGCCGTTTTCTCAGTTATTTTTCTCATATTCGGCATAGAGACCATCATCGGGGCATTTCACCTTCACAACCCTGTTGAATTCATCATGTATTTCTTCTCGGCGAGTCTCATCATTCTGGTTAGCCTCGTCGGCATTATCTATCCCGCTTTTCAAATCCGCTCCTGGTTTAAACCCCGGAAGGTCGATCATGACATGTAAAAAAATGCCCTTTACGTGCCCCACTGCTGGCGCCTTTTTGCAAAGTCGCCACAAATTCTGCGCTTTACCACCTTTTTGCGAGAGCGTGATTCCCCCTTTCTTCGTAAGACATCCTGCTGTTTCATACGCCCTTCTCACGGCCATGGGACTTTTCATTTCGCTTCTTCTCCCTTCCCCTCTGTCCTCCTACAACCTGGAAAAACAGGTTCATGCCTTCACCCTCGCAAATGGCCTCCGGCTGTTGATTGTCGAACGTCACCTGAGTCCTACTGTTTCCATCTATATCCGATGTCGTGCGGGGGCTGCGGATGAGGCGGATGGTAAAACCGGAACGGCGCACCTGTTAGAACACATGATGTTCAAAGGAACAAAAACCATCGGAACAAAGGATTACCTCCGGGAAGAGAAGATCCTGCGTAAGATCGAAGAGGCTGGAACCGCTCTGGACCGCGAAAGAATGAAGGGCAAGGCGGCTGATCAGGCAATAATCGCCCGCCTGGCGCTGCAATTGGCAAAGCTCCTGAAGTCGCATCAGCCTCTGATGGTCTCCAACGAGATCGGCCGACTCTACACGGAGAACGGCGCAGTCAACCTGAACGCCTCGACCGGTCATGACCTGACAACCTATAAGGTCAGCATCCCGGCGAACCGGATCGAACTCTGGGCCAGAATCGAATCTGACCGCATGATCAATCCCGTATTCCGCGAGTTTTATACCGAGCGCGATGTGGTCAGGGAGGAAAGGCGGCAGCGTTCTGAATCGGATCCGGAAGGAAAACTCTTCGAATCCTATCTTTCCGCTGCGTTCATCGCTCATCCCTACCGGAGACCGGTTCTGGGCTGGCCTTCGGACATGCGTTTCCTCGATATGGCATATATGGAGAAGTTCTTCAGGGAGACGCACGCGCCAAACAATACGGTCATCGCCATCGTCGGAAACATACAGCCGCCTGCGGTCCTTAAGATCGTCGAGAAATACTTTGGCCGGATACCACCCCGAAAGCTTTTCTCCGTCCCTGTCACGGAGGAACCACCTCAATCCGGGGAAAGACGGATCGAAGTGGTCTTTGATGCTGAGCCGCAGATGATCCTCGGATACCACAAACCGCCCCCCCCGGCCTATGCTGATCATGTATTCGATGTCCTGGAATCCATTCTCAGCAGTGGGAGGACAGCGAGGCTCTTCAAAACCATTGTTGAGGAAAAACGGCTTGCGGAGAGCATTCAGGCTGTTAACGGTCTGCCCGGCGCACGCTATCAGAATCAATTCGCGATCTTAGCTAAGCCTCGACACCCTCATATCTGCAGTGAGCTGGAACAGGCGATTGACTTGGAATTAGAAAGGATCAAAAGGGAACCTGTTCCCCTCTCCGAGCTGACAAAAGCCAAGAATCAGATCAGGGCTGATTTCATCAGAAGACTCGATTCCAATACAGGCCTTGCCGAAATGCTCTCTTATTTTGAAGCGCTGTTGGGGGATTTTCACTACCTTAAAGACTATCTCGATACGATTGACCGAGTCACTCCGGACGATATTCTAAATGCGGCGCGAACCTACCTGACACGGGAAAACCGCACGGTCGCTACGCTGGTAAGGAGGAAACATTAAATCATGCAACATAAACAAACCTCTGACAAACCATTGTTGCTGATTGGCGCCTTTCTGTTCTGCCTGTGTTTTGTTCATTTTTCTCCGGTTACAACATTGGCTGCGGCCCCACCGGCATTGACCGATCCGGACCGGATCCGCTACAAACCCCTTTCCTTTCATCCTCCCATTGCGGATCGGATCATACTTAAAAATGGTCTTGTCGTCTATTTACTTGAAAATGGAGAACTCCCCCTATTGAAAATAAGGGTCGTCGTCCGTACCGGCAGCATATATGATCCGCCCGGCAAGGAGGGTCTTGCGGAGTTGACTGCGACGATGATGGAGACCGGGGGAATTGCCGGCATGACCGGAAATAGCGTTGACGAAACCCTGGAGTCAATGGCGGCTTTGCTGCAAACGTCCATCAATCGGGATTACGGAACCTTTTCCCTTTCTCTGTTGAAGAATGATCTTGAAAAAGGACTGGATATCTTTTCGCGCATTCTAATGCAGCCAGTTTTCGAACAAGACAAGCTGACCCTGGCAAAAGGCTTGAAAATCGAAGAGCTGCGGCGGATTCTTGATGACCCGCAAAAACTCGCTTTCCGCGAATTCGGCCGGCTCATGTATGAGGACCCTCAATGGGGAAGGGTCGCTACCAGGGAATCCATAAGCCGCCTCCAAAGGGATGATCTGATTCGCACTCATGAGCTGTTTTACAACCCAGAGAATGTCATGATAGCGGTAAGCGGGGATATCGGCAGGAAGGAAGCGGAAATCCTCCTCAACCGCTATTTCGGGATTTGGAAATTGTCAGAAAAGAAGGTTCCCACCCCTCCCCTTCCGCATCCTCGGGAAGGAGAAATTTTTTTCCTTCCCAAGGATATCCCCCAATCGATCGTCCTTTTCGGCTGGTTTGCCCCTTCAAAAAAGGATGATCAATTCTATCCTTTTGAGATCTTGGACTTTATCGTAGGGAGCGGCGGATTCCGCTCGCGAATTTTTCAGGAGATCAGAACGAATCGCGGTCTGGCCTACAGTACAGGCAGCTTTTACAAGGCAGGGAAGGAACATGGCCTGTTCGTCGCCTATGCCCTGACGAAGTCAGAATCCACGGTCAGCGTTTTTTCTCTGATACAAAGCATCTTCCGGGAGATTGGAGAAAAACCGGTCCTGCCCGAGGAACTGAAAATGGCAAGGAATGCAATTCAGAACAGTTTTATCTTTTCTTTCACCTCGGCAGACCAGATCGCTTTTCAGCAGTTGCTGTTAAAATATAATGATCTTCCTGATGATTATCTTGTATCTTATCGTAATAAAATAGATAATGTAACAGCAGACGAGATAAGGAATGTTGCTGGTCTTTATCTTGCTCAGGAAAAGGCGGTTGTTCTGATCATCGGCAATGACGCGGTCTACCGGGATATTTCCACTACTTTTTATAAGATTAAGAGAATTGAGGGAAAATATGATTGATCAGAGCTCTTTCCAAAGGATTATCCAGCGCATCCAAATGTACGAACAGGAGATGATCCGCCTGCAGATCCAACTCTGCGCTATTCCCGCTCTTGCCCCTGAGAATGGCGGTGACGGTGAATATCGGAAGGCCTCTTTTCTGAATGCCTACCTTCGTGAAGCCGGTTTATGCAAT
>JAHJQP010000010.1 GCA_018819165.1 Pseudomonadota bacterium | reverse complement strand
CCTTCCCTGGACCTATCCGGATTACGCCGGAGGGGACGTAATCGCCATGCTCTCCCGTATCCGCGAAAAATATCTTTTGCAGCTCAAGGGGAAGACGACAGGTGGCGGTTTGGCGGCCGGAATGGGCCCGGTTCCCGGAGAGAAATTTTGATGAGGAGTTTACGATGACCAGAAGCATGACCGGCTACGGCAGGGCCGAGGCTGTCCTGACAGGCAGAAAATTCACGGTCGAGATGAAATCCGTCAACCATCGCTACCTGGAGACCTCCTTGCGTCTGCCGGGGATTTTACTCCCCCTGGAGACAGAGATCAAGAAGCGGATTGGGGAGCGGTTTTCCCGGGGGAGGATAGAGGCGACCTTCCGGGTGGATAGCGACGGGAATGCGGAAAACGGCGGCCGATTTGTCTTGAACCTGCCTCTGGTCCGCAATTACCATGCCCTCCTTTCCCAGCTGAAGGAAGAGCTGCAGCTCAGCGATGAGATCAGCCTGTCCATGATGGCAGTTTTCCGGGACGCCTTTGTTACCACGGAAAAGGTTCAGGACCCGGAGACCCTGTGGGATGGCCTGTCCCGGGTTCTCGATGAGGCGATCCGGATGCTGACGGAGATGCGGGAGCAGGAAGGGGAAAGCCTTAAGCGGGATCTGACGGCGCGTCTCTCCCTGATTGCCGGCTTTCTGGAAGCGATTGCCGGAAGGGCCCCGCAGGTGGTTCTGGAATATCAGAAGCGGCTCGTCGAGAGGGTCCGGGAACTGACGGGCGGGATGGCAATCGACGAGACGCGTCTGCTTCAGGAAGTGGCCATCATGGCGGAGAAGAGCGACATTACGGAAGAGATCGTCCGTTTCCGCAGCCATATCGATCAGTTCACCGGCCTGCTTACCGGTGGCGATGCCGCCGGCAGGAAGATCGATTTCCTGATTCAGGAGATGGGGCGGGAGATCAATACGATCGGTTCCAAAAGCGGTGATGCGGAGATATCGCGGAATGTCATCGAGGTCAAGGGCGAACTGGCAAAATTGAGGGAGTGTGTGCAGAATATTGAGTGAGATTCCAGCGGGTGGACATCCGGGCTTACTGATGATCGTCTCCGCGCCTTCCGGTGCGGGGAAGACGTCGATCTGCCGGAAGATCCTGCGGATGTTCCCCGATATCCGTTTTTCGGTCTCCTATACCACCCGCCTGCCCCGTCCCGGCGAGGTGAACGGCAAGGATTACATCTTCATCTCGGAAGACGAGTTCCGGGCGCGGATTGCTCTGGGAGAGTTTATCGAATGGGTTGAGAATTACGGGCAGCTCTACGGGACATCGAAAAAGGCGACGAACGCCTTTCTTGAGCAGGGGTGCGATCTGATCCTGGACATCGAACCGCGCGGGGCGAAGGCGATCCGTGAACACTACCCGCGGAGCGTCTCTGTCTTTATCTTGCCCCCTTCGCTTTCCGACCTGAAGTCCAGGCTGGCAAAAAGGGGGGAAAACGCCGCAGTCATGGAACGCCGCCTCCAGACTTCTCTGGATGAAATCAGGGAGGCCCTGTGGTACGATTACGTGATTTTCAATGAAAGACTCGATGAGGCCGTCGACCAGTTCCGGGCGGTCTACATCGCTGAAAGATCGCGACGGGACCGCTGCACGGAAAGGGTCGAGGCATTTTTTGAATAGGCGCGGGCAGCCATATTCCCGCTGCCGGAATCGGAAAAGGAGAACCTGCCGGGCGGCATTGCCGGCAGGTAAATGGTTTTAATAATTTGGAGGTTAATATCGTATGGCCAGAATTACAGTGGAAGATTCTTTGCTGATGGCAAAAAACCGATTTGCCCTCGTTTTGCTGACTGCGCAGCGGGCCCGGCAACTCCTGAAAGGGTCCAAGCCCCTGACGGATCCGAGAAACAACCAGGAGATCGTGGTAGCCCTCAGGGAGATTGCGGCAGGAAAGGTCGGTTATGCGCATCCGGATGCTCTGAAGGGGGTCAGGGCGAATTTCATATCAATGCCGGATGATACCGAGTTTATCGGCGATGATGAATACACCGAATAAACCTCCGCGGGAAAGATTGATTTTTGCCCTTGACGTCGGTGGCGGACTGGATGATGCACTTTCCTGGGTGGATCGTCTGTACGATCACGTCGGTCTGTTCAAGGTGGGAAAGGAGTCGTTTATCCGGTACGGTACGGAGATCGTCCGGCAGATTCATTCCCGCGGCGGGAAGGTCTTTCTGGATCTGAAGTTCCATGACATCCCCAATACGGTTGCCCGGGCGGCGGAAGCGGCCGCTGATCTCGGGGTGGCCATGTTCAACCTTCACGCCCTCGGCGGAAGGCGGATGATGACGGAGACGGTCAGCGCCGTACTTCGATTTGCCGAAAAGCGTGGAAAACCCGGGCCGATTGTCCTGGCGGTCACTGTGCTGACCAGTCTGAATGACGGCGATCTGAAAACCATGGGGTTCAGCGGGGGAACCGGGGAGACGGCGCTCAATCTCGCGCGTCTTGCCCAGGATGCCGGTGTATCGGGGGTCGTGGCCTCGGCCGAGGATGCCACCGCCATCCGGAAGGCCTGCGGCCGGGAGTTTGTGATCGTGACCCCCGGCATCCGCGGGGCAAAAAAAGAGGTGGCGGGCGATGATCAGAAGCGGATCGTGGCGCCCTGCGAAGCCGTAGGTTGCGGCGCCGACTACCTTGTGGTGGGGAGGCCGATCCGGCAGGCCGCGGATCCCGCGGGCGAGGCGGATGAGATCGTCGGGGAGATTGTCAGGGGTCTTGCGTCCAGGAACGGCGGATAGCACCTACCGCGGCGGCTGCTTCCGGGGGCGACCAAAACGGAGGGATATTATGCAGGTGATCTACGGCATCAACCCTCTTCTGGAGATTTTTCTTTCCCATCCGGCGATGCTGGAAAAAATTGTCGTCGCAGAGGGACGGGAAGGAGAGGCGGTGCAGAAGATCTTGAAACTCGCCGCGGAACATGCGGTACCCGTGGAAATCTGCGGGCGGGCCCGGGTGGAAAAACTGGCGCCCCGCAGGGTCCACCAGGGGGTCGTGGGACTCTGCCGGGAACATGCATATGCCACCGTCGATGATATCATTGCCAATCGTCACAGTGCATCCAAGTACAATTTGGTCGTCCTGCTGGACAGTGTCACCGATCCTCAGAACCTCGGTTCGATCGTCAGGACCGCCCACTGCTGCGGGGCGAACGGTATCATCATCCCGGAAAGCAGGGCCGCCTCCGTGACCGCTTCCGTTGCCAAGGCATCCGCGGGGGCGGTTCAGTACCTGCCTACGGCGATGGTGGTCAATCTGGTTCGTACCATCGAATATCTGATAGAGAGAGGATTCTGGATCTATGGCGCCGATGCTTCGTCCGAGCTGAATATCCATTCGCCGGACTACGAAGGTCATATCGGTCTCGTCATGGGAAGCGAGGGACGGGGCATCCGACCTCTGATCCGGAAGAAATGCGATTTCCTGATCTCCATTCCCATGCGGGGACAGGTAGCTTCCCTGAATGTTTCGGTTGCGACAGGGGTCATCCTTTATGAGATTCTCAGAAAGTGGGGGAAAGGATCTTAGTTATGCCGATATTTATCTGGAGTGCGGAAACGAGAAAAGGCGAAACCAGAAAAGGCGAGCTCGATGGCGCCAATGAGGCAGCCATCCGGGCCCAGCTCCGCCGGCAGGGATATAAATCCATCGGCGTCAAGAAGAAACCGAAGGATCTCCTGGAGTATTTGCCCTTTCTGCAGCAGAAGGTCTCGGAGAAGGATGTGGTGATTTTTGCCCGGATCTTTGCCACCATGATCAATGCGGGCCTCCCCCTGATCCAGTGCCTCGATCTCCTCGGGAAACAGGAGCAGAACAAGACTTTTGCCAAGATGATCGGCGCCATCAAGGAAGATATCGAGGGCGGCTCCACGCTCACCGATGCCCTCAGAAAATATCCCGATGTTTTCGATGATCTCTTCGTGAATCTGGTGGCGGCAGGGGAGAGTGGCGGCATCCTGGACGTTATTCTCCAGCGCCTGTCGGGCTACATGGAGAAGGCCATGAAACTCAAGAGCAAGGTCAAGGGGGCCATGACCTATCCGGCCAGCGTCCTTGTCATTTCCATCGGCGTTGTGGCCATCCTGTTGCTGAAAGTGATTCCGGTCTTTCAGACGATGTTTGAAGGAATGGGCTCCTCCCTGCCCGGGCCAACCCAGTTTCTGGTGGATGCCAGTCAGTTCGCCCAGGATTACTTTCTCTATGTGGGCGCCGGTCTGGTCGCACTCTTCTTTGGGTTTAAGAGGTATTACAAGACCGAGCAGGGGACGCTCGTCATCGACGCCCTCGTTCTGAAATCGCCGGTTTTCGGCCCTCTGTTGAAGAAGGTGGCCGTGTCCAAGTTCACGAGGACCCTTTCCACGATGATGTCGAGCGGGGTGCCGATCATGGAAGGACTCGGCATCGTCAGCAGGACCGCAGGGAACAAGATCATCGAAAACGCCCTCATGAAAACGAGACAGAGCATCGCTGAAGGGAAGACAATCGCCGAACCCCTGATGGAAACGGACATCTTCCCGGCCATGGTGGTGCAGATGATCGCCGTCGGAGAGGCGACGGGCGCCCTGGATACGATGCTCACCAAAATTGCCGATTTCTACGACGATGAAGTGGATGCGGCGGTTGACGCGATGACGGCCCTGCTGGAACCCTTCATGATGGTTTTTCTGGGAGGCGTGGTCGGCGGGATGATCATCGCCATGTATCTGCCTATTTTCCAGATGGCCGCGGCCGCCGGATAGTTCGGACAGGATATTCCGGCAGGGTAACTACTCAGGTTAATAGGGGCAATGGTCTTGGACTTTTTACGTAGCCGTCAAGAATGAAACACGCAAGATTCCTGCTGAGGGGCTGAGGGGGCATGTAAAAAAATGGTCGGGATGGCGCGATTTGAACGCGCGACTCCTGCGTCCCGAACGCAGTGCCCTACCAAGCTGGGCCACATCCCGACACCGCTCCTCATAACCAATTCGGGATGAAATGTCCATCATTTTTTTCAGATGCCGAAGAAATCTTGACTATCCTATTTTTTGGAGGAATTCCAGCGGGGGGCGGTCGTCCGGTATCGAGCGGCATTGCCGGTCGTTTGATCGCGACGGCTCCATGCATGCCTAGTCATCGTTGTCAATCCCGACCTGTAAAAGAACTGAAAGTCGGGTTGTATTTTGTGTGTCGGCATGCTAAAATCCCCCTGAAACTGATTTCCGGGAGAAAGACCGTGATCATCTATGATCTGAGATGCCAGGACGGCCATAAATTCGAGGGGTGGTTCAAGGATAGGGGGGCCTTCGAAGAACAGAAGGCGGAGAGACTCATTGCGTGTCCGGTATGCGGGATTGCCGATGTGACACTGGTTCCTTCTTCCGTGGCGATCATGGGGCGAGAGGCCCGTTCCGCTTCGGAGAAACCGAAGACAGCGGTTTCTCCTCTCAAGATCCTCCGGGAATTTCAGGAATATATTCACAAGCACTTTGATGACGTGGGCGAGAAGTTCACAGAAGTCGCCCTTCGGATTCATCATGGGGAAGAAGAGAAAAGAGATATCAGGGGAACCACAACCCGGAGCGAAGAAGAAATGCTGCTGGAAGAGGGCGTCCAGTTCATAAAGATTCCCCTGCCGAAGTTTGACGGTTAGTGGGATTCTTTGTTTGCTTCCCCTCCATTATCATGATCAATTTTCATTCAGATAATCTTGGCCGTCCGGAAAAAAAATTAAAAAATATCTTGACAAACCAAGATATAAAAATTAGCATTCCATTTTTGTGTAGTTGGTTATTTTTCCTTCCGGGGTGGCGACGGTGCGTATCTCTGGATAATTATTTGTAATATTCAATTTTTATAGTTGCTGGCGTAGCTCAATCGGTAGAGCAGCTGATTTGTAATCAGCAGGTTGCGGGTTCAAGTCCCATCGCCAGCTCCAGTAAGAAGTTTCTGTCATATGGAGGGGTTCCCGAGCGGTCAAAGGGAGCAGACTGTAAATCTGCCGGCGAAGCCTACGGAGGTTCGAACCCTCCCCCCTCCACCAGTTTACTGTAGCTGGACGTCCGGAAGCAGGGAGACCAGCAAGGCTTCCTCTTTAATAAGCGGGAGTAGCTCAGTGGCTAGAGCGTCAGCCTTCCAAGCTGAGGGTCGCGGGTTCGAATCCCGTTTCCCGCTCCAATTTGTTCGGCATGGAGCTGTGAGATTCTCCGGCAATACGCAACCGGTTCGAGATTGTTTCTCATCGGCGGCGATACAGGCCTTATTGCAGCGAGAGGACAGCGCTTTGGGAGAGGCAACTGGCCCACGTAGCTCAGTCGGTAGAGCACATCCTTGGTAAGGATGAGGTCACCAGTTCAATCCTGGTCGTGGGCTCCATTGATGTAAGAAGGTGGGTTTGTCATGAGAAATATCATTACCTTGGCCTGTACGGACTGCAAGCAGCGGAACTACACGACGACCAAAAATAAAAGGACCATGCAGAATCGGCTGGAGATGAAAAAATACTGCAAGTTCTGCAGGTCCCATAAGTTGCACCGGGAAACGAAGTAATCGCGAGAGGTGCTGCTGTGATCGACCGGACAGGCCAGTAGCTCTAATGGCTAGAGCGCCGGACTCCAAATCCGGATGCTGGGGGTTCGAGTCCCTCCTGGCCTGCCATTTTTGAGATGTGTACGGGATGTGCGGCTCTCGCAGGAAGCCGGAAAGTCCCGAATCGGGGACGTCTTCAGAACAGGCTTCATAGGCAGGGTGCACATGGTTCGAAAAGCTCATTGTGACTGACGTGGCGCCTGCCCTGAAACTGTCGAAAGGATGATGCGTAGCGCGGACAGGAGACTAAAGGCTTTTTACGAAGTCTTCAGGTGCGGGGTGATCAGGGATTTCAGGATGGACAGGATAAAGGTTATTGCAGAAAAGGTGAGGCAGTTTCTGGCGGGCTCGAAAGTGGAACTGAAAAAAGTTACATGGCCGACGCCCAAGCAGACCCTTGCCTCTACATCGGTCGTCATCATTGTGGTGATCATTGTGTCGGTATTCCTGGGGATTGTTGATTTCGGGCTGACGAAGATCGTCAAGCTTGTACTGGGTTAACGACATGGCTTTCAGGTGGTACGTCGTCCATACGTATTCGGGTTTTGAAAACCGGGTGAAGCTTTCGCTCCAGGAGAGGATCGAAACGGCGGGGAAGCAGGCCTTTTTCTCGGATATATTGATACCCGAAGAGGACATTGTCGAACTGGTCTCAGGCGAGAAAAAGACCTCAAAGCGGAAATTCTTTCCCGGCTATATCCTTGTCCGGATGGAGCTGGACGACGACACCTGGCACATCGTGAAGGATACGCCCAAGGTGACCGGTTTTATCGGCAGCAAGGACAAGCCTTCGCCGATTCCCGATAAGGATGTTGATGTCCTCAGAACCAGGATCGATGAAGGGACGCTGAAACCCAAACCGAAGTTCAAATTCGATGTGGGTGATCACGTGCGGATCATTGATGGCCCCTTTACCAATTTTGACGGGATCATCGATGAGGTGAAGCCGGAGAAGGGGAAGCTGCGGGTGATTGTCAGCATCTTCGGCCGATCGACACCGGTAGAGCTGGATTTCATTCAGGTTATGCAGAATTGATGAGAAATAAGGTGCCTGATCGAGGAGGAAGCATTTTCCCCTTATCCTTGGTCTTCAACCTTAAATTTCAGACAGGGTGATCAGAATGGCAAAAAAAGTTATTGCAAATATAAAACTTCAGATCAAAGCGGGTAAGGCCACCCCTTCACCGCCGATCGGACCTGCTCTCGGTCAGCACGGCGTGAACATCATGGAGTTCTGCAAGGCCTACAACGCCATGACGCAGAACCAGGAGGGGATGGTCATCCCGGTCGTCATCACGGTTTACGCTGACAGGTCGTTTACATTCGTGACCAAAACCCCCCCGGCTTCCGTACTGTTGAAGCAGGCCGCAAAGATCGCCAAAGGTGCAGGAGATCCCAAGCGCGATAAGGTGGGGACTGTGACGGTCAAGCAGGTCAAGGAAATTGCGGAAATGAAGTACAATGACCTCAATGCTGTGGATATTGAGGGCGCGATCAGGATCGTTGCGGGAACGGCGAGATCCATGGGGATTGAAATCACGGGATGATGTGGGGATACCTTGCGGCAAGGTGTCCCCGGCTGCCGGCAGAACACCGGGTTATGGGTTGGCGGATGTCTTAACGTGATCATTTCGGGGAAGCCCAGTCCCCGGGGGTTGGCTTCCATTTGAGGGTTTGTCATGTCAAAAAGAGGGAAGAAATACTTAGAAGCAAGGAAAAGGGTAGAAACGGCGAAGCGCTATACCATCCAGGAGGCGATGGAACTGGTCGTCGGGACCACGAGGGCGAAATTCGATGAAACGGTCGATGCCGCCGTCCGGCTCGGCGTGAATCCGGCGCATGCGGACCAGATGGTGCGCGGCTCCGTGGTTCTGCCCAATGGGCTGGGAAAATCGGTCCGGGTGCTCGTTTTTGCCAAGGGCGAGAAGGAGAAGGAGGCCCTGGAAGCTGGCGCCGATGTGGTCGGGTCGGACGAGGTGATCGAGAAGATCAAGGGCGGCTGGCTTGAATTTGACCGGGTGATCGCCACGCCGGATATGATGGGAAGCGTGGGCAAGCTGGGGAAGATCCTCGGTCCCCGCGGACTGATGCCGAACCCGAAGGTGGGAACAGTGACCTTCGATGTGGCTAGGACCGTTCAGGAGCTTAAGGCCGGCAAGGTCGAATTCCGCGTGGAAAAAGCGGGAATCGTGCATTGCCCCATCGGCAAGGTTTCATTCGGTGCGGAGAAGTTGACCGGCAATTTTCTCGCCTTGCTCGAAACGATCGTCAAATTGAAACCCGCTTCGAGCAAAGGGATCTATATCAGAAACATTGCGATTTCGTCCGTCATGGGTCCCGGGATGAAGGTGGATCCTCTCTCCGTGAGAAGCGTTTAGTTTTTCCGGCCTCGGGTGGCCGGTTAGATCGAAAATGTGGTCTGAGACAGCAGGTACAGGGAGTTTAAACGAGAGCGGTCGGCCTGCCGAGACTGAGATGTGGCCTTTCAGGTCATCGGAATCATCCTGTATGGTGCTCTGTTCTCTGACTTTTTCAACGGGTTTTTCAAACGGGGACACCTTGCCGCAAGGTGTCCCCATCCGGAAGGAACGGATCAGATGAGGAAAGGAGGTTGAGGATTGGATCGGAGAACAAAGGAGCAGGTTGCTGCTGAACTCCACGAAAAACTGAAAGATTTCAAGTTGGCCGTTCTGACCGGATACATCGGAATGGACGTGGCGAAGATGACGGCGCTGAGGGTTGCCCTGCGCAAATCAAACACGGAACTGAGGGTCGTGAAAAATACTCTGCTGACCATCGCGTCCCGTGAAACCGATTTTAGCGCGCTGGAAGAATATTTCCGGGGCCCCCTGGCAGTGGCCATTACGCGGGGTGACGTGGTCGAAACCACCAAGGCGCTCGTTGATTTTGCCAAAAAGAATGCCAATCTTGAGATCAAGGCAGCCATGATGAATGGCAAATTCCTCAGCAGGGAACAGCTCACGATACTCGCCGAGTTGCCGAGTCGAGAGGTGCTGATCGGGCAGTTGCTTTCCCTGATGGTCGGGGTGCAGGCATCTCTCGTGAATGTATTGAGCGGTGTCCCGAGGAATCTTGTGGGGATACTTGATGCCTATCGAGAGAAAAAGGCGTCAGCAAACTAAAAATTACATACAGGAAGGAATAGAAAAATGGCAAACGAGATGACCAAAGAGGATGTTGTAAAATTCATTGAAGGGATGACTGTTCTTGAACTTTCGGAACTGGTGAAGGAGCTGGAGCAGAGATTTGGCGTGACTGCTGCTGCGCCGGTTGCCGTGGCTGCCGCTGCCGCGGGGTCGGCGCAGGCGGCGCCGGTCGAGGAAAAGACCGAGTTTGATGCGATCCTCACGGGATTTGGCGATCAGAAGATCCAGGTGATCAAGGTGGTTAGGGCGATCACGGGGCTGGGACTTAAGGAGGCCAAGGACATGGTGGACGGAGTTCCCAAACCGATTAAAGAGGGCGTTTCCAAGGACGAGGCAGCCGATATCAAGAAGAAGATCGAAGAGGTCGGCGGCACGGTTGAGATAAAATAAATAGACGTTTAAAAAAGAGAACGGCAAGGATCAGAACCCCTATAAACAACAGGTTGGCTGCACCGCATTGCAGAAAGACAGGTTGAATGGGGTTCTTTTTGCTCGTTTATATTGGTGAAAACTAAAGATCGCTGCTGGTTTAAAGCCGAAAGGATGCTATGGGCGAGTTTAGAAAGAATTTTGGTCGTATCAGAAAGATATTGGATATCCCCGACCTGATCGATATCCAGACCGATTCCTACCGGAAATTTCTTCAGCAGGAAATCGCTCCGGATAAGAGGGGGAACTATGGTCTGCTGGGTGCTTTCAACAGCGTCTTTCCCATTTTCGATTTCAGTGGAAAATGTTCCCTTGAGTTCGTCAGTTACAGGATCGGCGATGTCCGCTATGATATGCAGGAGTGCATCCAGAAGGGAATGACCTATGCGGCGCCGCTGAAGATCGTGGTCCGCCTGGTCGTTTTCGATACCGATCGGAATACGAAACCGAAACCCATCCGGGACATTAAGGAACAGGAAATCTACTTTGGGGAAATCCCCCTGATGACCGAGAACGGCACCTTCATCGTCAATGGGACGGAGAGGGTGATCGTCAGCCAGTTGCACCGTTCACCTGGCATCTTTTTCGACCATGACAGGGGAAAAACCCTGGCAAGCGGAAAGCTGATCTATTCGGCCCGGATCATCCCGATCCGCGGGTCCTGGCTTGATCTAGAGTTCGATTCCAAGGACCTTCTCTATGTCAGGATCGATCGCCGGCGGAAGATGCCGGTGACGATCCTGCTGAAGGCAATGGGAAACTCGACGCCATTCATCCTGAGCTATTTTTACGATATCGAACAGATCCTGCTGGATGACGACCGTCTCTACATATCCGTCAGTGATTCCCTCATCGGGGAAAAGGCCCCTGCGGATGTCGTGACGAAAGGGGGAGATGTCGTCGTCAAGAAGGGGAGAAAGATATCCAAACCCCACCTGAAGAAAATAGCGGAGTCCTCGATTACCAGGATACCGATAAGCGATGAGGGTATCATCGGCAGGATACTCTCTGCCGATGTTCTGGATCCGCAGACCGGCGAGATCCTGATGAAGTGCAATGAAGAATTGACCGTGGAGGGGCTGCAGCTCTTGCGGGAGAAGGGGATCGCCTCGTTTCAGTTCATCCGGCTTGATGAAGATCGCGAGAACGCCTCCATTCGGGATACGCTCCTCATGGATCGGATAGAGACGGCGGCGGATGCCATTATCGAGATCTATCGCAGGCTCAGGCCGAGCAACCCCCCCACGCCGGAGACGGCCCAGAAATTCTTCGCCAGCCTCTTTTTTTCGCCGGATAGCTATGATCTATCCGATGTGGGGCGGGCGAAGATGAATTACAAACTCCATCTGGATGTTCCGACAAGCGTGACCGTGTTGCGCAACGAGGATATCCTGGCGTCTGTCAAGTATCTGATCGACCTAAAGAACGGCTCGAGTGATTGCAGCGTGGACGACATCGACCATTTGGGGAACCGCCGTGTCCGTTCGGTTGGGGAACTGATCGAAAATCAGTACCGGATCGGCCTGGTCCGTATGGAGCGTGCCATCAAGGAGAAGATGAGCCTTCAGGACATTGAAACCATGATGCCGCACGATCTCATCAACGCCAAGCCGGTCTCGGCCGTTGTGAATGAGTTTTTCGGCAGCAGCCAGCTGTCTCGATTCATGGATCAGACCAATCCCCTGTCTGAGATCACGCATAAGCGAAGATTGTCGGCTCTCGGGCCGGGAGGCCTGACGCGCGAAAGGGCGGGATTTGAGGTGCGTGACGTGCATCCCACCCATTACGGCCGCATCTGTCCGGTAGAAACCCCGGAAGGCCCCAATATCGGCCTGATCGTATCGCTGAGCACCTTTGCCAGAGTCAATACCTTCGGTTTCATTGAAACGCCTTACCGCGTCGTGAACCAGGGCATGGTGCTCGATGAGATCCGCTATCTGACCGCCATAGAGGAAGAAAACCTGATCATTGCCCAGGCCGACAGACCCCTGGATAAGAACGGGAAATTTATCGGTGGGCTTATCTCGGCCAGGAAAGGTGGCGATTTCCTCTCCGTTGTGCCGACGGAGGTCAACATGATGGATGTCTCCCCCAATCAGCTGGTCAGCGTGGCGGCGACCCTGATCCCGTTTCTCGAACATGACGATGCCAACCGTGCCCTGATGGGATCCAACATGCAGAGGCAGGCGGTGCCCCTGATGAAACCCGAGGCGCCCCTGGTGGGCACGGGAATGGAATCCGTTGTGGCGAGAGACTCCGGCGCGGTCGTTGTCGCTAGACGGTCCGGCGTGGTGGAAAGCGTGGATGCCGCGCGGATCGTCGTCAAATGCGATGCTCCCGAAAGGGAAGGGCTCGATACAGGGGTGGATATCTATAACCTGATCAAGTATCAGCGGTCCAACCAGGATACCTGTTTCAACCAGAAGCCCATTGTGAGCAAAGAACAGAAGGTCAATAAGGGAGAGATCATCGCGGACGGACCCGCCACGGACAGGGGGGAACTGGCCCTGGGAAGAAACGTGATGGTTGCCTTCATGTCCTGGGGAGGCTACAACTACGAAGATTCCATCCTGGTCAGCGAGAGGATCGTCAAGGATGATATCTATACCTCGATCCATATCGAGGAATTCGAAACCATGGCCCGGGACACCAAGCTCGGCAAGGAAGAGATCACCCGGGATATTCCAAATTTGGGCGAAGAGGCCCTGAGAAACCTGGACGACAGCGGGATCGTCCGTATGGGCGTGGCGGTGAAGTCCGGAGACATCCTGGTCGGAAAGATAACCCCCAAAGGGGAAACGCAGCTCTCGTCCGAAGAGAAACTTCTGCGGGCGATCTTCGGGGAAAAGGCCAGTGATGTCCGCGATACGTCCCTGCGTGTTCCACCAGGCGTGGAAGGTACGATCATCGACGCCAAGATCTTTGCCCGGAAAGGGACAGAGCGCGACAGTCGTTCCCAGTATATCGAGGACGAAGCCGTTTCGTTCCTGTACAAGGACAGGGATGACGAGATCCGGATCATTGCCGAGGGTGTCAGGAAGCAGATTGCCGGCATGCTGATTGGAAAGATGTCGGCCTCCAAGGTATCCGATCCCAAGAAGAAACGGATCCTCCTGAAGAAGGGTGAAATCATCACCGATGAGGTCCTGGCAAGGATCCCCTTTGACCTCTGGCGGGAGATAGCCCTGGACAGCGAGGAAGAAGTGGAGTCCAGAATCGGCATCCTGTATGAGAATCTCTCCCGGAAAAAGGAGTTCGTGGAGGCCTATTTTGCGGGAAAGATCGAAAAGCTCAAGGCCGGTGACGAATTGCCCCCGGGGGTGATCAAACTGGTCAAAGTCTACATCGCCATTAAACGAAAACTTTCTGTCGGCGATAAAATGGCCGGCCGCCACGGCAACAAGGGCGTGCTTTCCCGGATCCTTCCCGAGGAGGATATGCCCTATTTCAAGGATGGTACGCCGGTGGACATTGTCCTGAATCCCCTTGGGGTTCCCTCGCGGATGAATGTGGGGCAGATTCTGGAGACGCACCTGGGCTGGGCTGCGAGAGGCATGGGGGAGAAGATCAACGCCCTTGCGGAAAAGCATTACGGGTTGGGGCCCCTGAAAAAGGAGCTGAAGGAAGTCTATTCCTCTCCCGAGTTTGACCGGTTCATCAACGGCGCCGGCGAGGAAGAGATACGGCAGTTCGTCAGCCGGCTGAAAAGGGGTATTTTGGTCGAGACGCCTGTTTTTGACGGCGCCGATGAAAAAGAAATCAAGAACATGCTCAAGGTCAGCGGTCTCCCGGAGACCGGTCAGACCACACTGTTTGACGGACGGACCGGGGAACCCTTCGATCAGGAAATCACCGTAGGCATGATCTATATGCTGAAACTCCACCACCTTGTCGACAACAAGATTCATGCCCGGTCCATCGGTCCCTATTCCCTGGTGACCCAGCAGCCTTTAGGTGGCAAGGCCCAGTTCGGGGGACAGAGGCTGGGCGAGATGGAAGTCTGGGCCATGGAGGCATACGGCGCCGCTTACTCGCTGCAGGAGTTCCTGACCGTCAAATCCGATGACGTGTATGGCAGGACGAGGATCTATGAAGCCATCGTCAAAGGCGAGCACACTTCGGAACCGGGCCTGCCAGAATCCTTCAATGTCCTGGTGAAGGAGTTGCAGAGCCTTTGCCTGGACGTGGAGATGATCGAAGAGTAGTAGTAACGTGGGGCCGGGACCCGTGGCCTCGCTTCCGTGTCAATACTTAGGAGATATCATCCGTGGAAGACGTTTTTAGTTATTTTGAAAAACCGAAGGATCCCATCAGGTTCAATGCGATTAGAATGTCCATTGCCTCTCCGGAAAAGATTCTTTCCTGGTCGCATGGAGAGGTCAAAAAACCTGAGACGATCAACTACAGGACCTTCAAGCCGGAACGGGACGGGCTTTTCTGCGCGAAAATCTTCGGTCCGGTAAAGGACTACGAGTGCCTGTGCGGTCGCTACAAACGGATGAAACACCGGGGCGTAGTCTGCGAGAAATGCGGCGTGGAGGTTATCCAGTCCAAGGTCCGCCGGGAGCGAATGGGACACATCACCCTGGCGACGCCGGTCGCCCATATCTGGTTCCTCAAGAGCCTTCCCAGCCGGATCGGGAATGTCCTCGATATGACCCTGAAGGAACTGGAGAAGGTTCTCTATTTCGAGTCGTGGATCGTCCTCGATCCCAAGAATACCCCTCTGAAGAAAAAGGGCCTCCTGTCGGATGAGGAATATAGCGAGCTTTGTGATCAGTACGGTCCTAACGCCTTCGATGCCGGCATCGGCGCAGAGGCCGTGCGCGTCCTCTTAGAGGAGGTGGACGTTGATAAACTGGACGATGAGCTCCGTTCGGAGCTTAAGGTATCCGTTTCGGAGACGAAGCGGAAAAAATACATCAAGAGATTAAAGGTGGTCGAGGCCTTGCGGAAGTCGGGCAATAAACCGGAGTGGATGGTTCTGACCGTACTTCCCGTGATACCGCCGGATCTGCGTCCTCTGGTTCCTCTGGACGGCGGACGATTTGCCACCTCCGACCTTAATGATCTCTATCGGCGTGTCATCAACCGGAACAATCGCCTGAAGCGTCTGCAGGAGCTCAATGCCCCCGAGATCATCATCCGCAACGAGAAGCGGATGCTCCAGGAAGCGGTGGATGTCCTGTTCGACAACGGTCGGCGGGGGCGAGCCATTACTGGGACGAACAAGCGCCCGCTCCGCTCTCTCTCGGATATGCTCAAAGGAAAACAGGGCCGGTTTCGTCAGAATCTTCTTGGCAAGAGGGTTGATTATTCCGGACGTTCGGTCATTACGGTCGGTCCCGACCTGAGACTTCATCAATGCGGTCTCCCCAAGAAGATGGCCCTGGAGCTCTTCAAACCCTTCATCTACAGGCGTCTCCAGGAAAAGGGATATGTGACGACAGTTAAAAGCGCGAAGAAGATGGTGGAAAAGGAGACGGCCGAAGTCTGGGACGCCCTCGACGAGGTTGTCCGCGAATACCCCGTCATGCTGAACCGGGCGCCAACCCTCCACCGGCTTGGGCTTCAGGCATTCGAACCGTTGCTGATAGAGGGAAAAGCGATCCAGTTGCATCCGCTGGTTTGCACGGCTTTCAACGCCGATTTCGACGGCGATCAGATGGCCGTTCATGTGCCCCTGTCCATCGAGGCGCAGACAGAAGCCAGGGTTCTGATGATGTCGACCAACAATATCCTTTCCCCGGCAAACGGGATGCCGATCATCATTCCCAGCCAGGATATCGTTCTGGGGATCTATTACCTGACGAGGTCGCAAAGCGACGTCAAAGGCGAAGGGATGGTCTTTTCCGACCCCGGGGAGGTCCGGTCCGCATTGGATGCCCAGGCCGTGAATCTGCACGCGAAAATCAAGGTCCGCATCGACGGGGAACTCAAAGAGACCACCGTGGGCCGGATCGTGCTTTATGAAATCATTCCCGATGTCATATCTTTCGATGCGATCAACAAGGTCATGAACAAGAAGGAGTTGGCCAACCTCATCAACCATTGCTACCGGTCCTGCGGGGATAAAACGACCGTTCTGCTTGCGGACCGCCTGAAGGACATCGGTTTCAAATATGCCACCCAATCCGGTGTTTCGATTGCGATCCATAACATGGTCATTCCGGAAAAGAAAAAGGAGATCGTCGCCAAGGCCGACAAGGATGTGCTGGGGATTCAGAAGCAGTACATGGAAGGCCTGATCACAAACGGCGAGCGGTACAACAAGGTGATCGACATCTGGGCCCAGGCGACGGAGAAGATCGCTGCGGAAATGCTCGGCGGGATCGGGACCGACGAGAAGGTCGGGCCGGATGGGGCCAGAAGGAGGGGCGAGAGCTTCAATCCCATCTATATGATGGCCGATTCCGGCGCCAGGGGCAGCGCCGTTCAGATCAGACAGCTGGCAGGGATGAGGGGGTTGATGGCGAAACCGTCCGGCGAGATCATCGAGACCCCGATTCGGGCGAATTTCCGGGAGGGTCTGACGGTGCTCGAGTACTTCATCTCCACCCACGGCGCCCGGAAAGGTCTTGCCGACACGGCATTGAAGACAGCCAACTCCGGATATTTGACCCGCCGGCTCGTCGATGTCGCCCAGGATTGCATCATCACCGAGGATGACTGCGGGACGATCGACGGCATCTATGTTTTCGCCCTGATGGAAGGCGGGGAAATCATCGAGACGGCAGGTGAGCGCGTCCTGGGAAGGGTTGCCCTGGAGGATATCCAGAAACCCTATTCGCCCGGTGAGATTCTGGTGAAGGCCAATCAGGAAATCGATGAAAACCTGGCGAAGAAGATCGATGACGCCGGCATCGAAAAGGTCAATATCCGGTCTGTTCTGACCTGCAAGTCGAAACACGGTGTCTGCGCCATGTGTTACGGCCGCGATCTTTCCCGCGGTCGGCTCGTGAATATCGGCGAAGCGGTCGGCATCATTGCGGCTCAGTCCATCGGCGAGCCCGGAACCCAGCTGACCATGAGGACCTTCCATATCGGTGGAACGGCGAAATTCGAGGAGCATTCCACGCTGGAAGCCAGACATGACGGGATCATCCGGTTTGTGAATCGCCACACGGTGAAAAGCAGGTCCGGCGGCCTGGTCGTCATGAACCGCAACGCAGAGATTCATGTACTCGATGACCAGGGTCGGAGCCGCGCAAAATACACCGTTCCGTACGGGGCGCATATCCGGGTGGAGGACGGGAGCGCGGTGAATGGGCCGAAGGATCAGAATCGAGGAACCCTTATCGCGGAGTGGGATCCCTTCTCCATCCCCATCCTGACCGAGGTGCACGGAACGGTCAAGTTCGGGGATATCATCGAAGGGAAAACCATGCAGGAGCAGGTGGACGAGGTGACAGGCCTTTCCCGGAAGGTGATCATCGAATTCAGGGGAACGGACATGCGTCCCCGCGTTTCCATCAAGGACAAGAAGGGCAAGACGGCCAAGGTTCCGGGAACGAATGCGGTGGCCAGACACCTCCTGTCGATCGGTGCCAATATTGTCGTTTCTGAGGGGAATACGGTCTTTGCCGGCGACATCCTCGCCAAGATCCCGCGCGAAACGACCAAGACGAAGGATATTACGGGCGGCCTCCCCCGGGTGGCGGAGCTGTTCGAGGCCAGGAAGCCGAAGGAGTTTGCCGTGATCAGCGAGATCGACGGTGTGGTCTCTTACGGCAAGGATTCCAAGGGGAAGAGAAAGGTGATCATCACCCCCGATGCCGAGGATGAAAAGGAATACCTGATTCCCAAGGGCAAGCATGTCAGTGTGCAGGAGGGGGACCGTGTGAGCGCCGGTGAACCCCTCATGGACGGCGTCAACAATCCGCACGATCTCCTCATGATCAAAGGGGAGAAGGAACTGGCCCGTTATCTGGTCGATGAGGTCCAGGAAGTTTATCGACTGCAGGGCGTCAAGATCAACGACAAGCATGTAGAGGTCATCGTCCGCCAGATGCTCCGCCGGGTCATGATCAAAGACCCGGGCGACGCCTCCTTCATTGCCGATGAGCAGGTGGAGCGGTTCCGCTTTCAGGAGGAGAACGACAGGGTCGTGGCCAAGGGGGGAAGACCGGCCCGGGGTGAGCCGATTCTGATGGGTATCACGAAGGCATCCCTCTCCACCCAGAGCTTCATTTCCGCCGCCTCCTTCCAGGAAACGACGAGGGTCCTGACCGAGGCTTCCCTTGCCGGCAAGACCGATTACCTGAGGGGCCTCAAGGAGAACGTCATCATGGGAAGATTGATCCCGGCTGGCACAGGGCTTACCATGTACAAGAAACTGGGAATCCGGACGACGGACGAGGAACTTG
>JAHJQP010000061.1 GCA_018819165.1 Pseudomonadota bacterium | reverse complement strand
TACCGTTGTTAAGCTCCCGGGTAAGGCCCGGGGCAACCCTTTTTTCCAGCAGAGGTTCAAGGCAGTTTTTCGCCTCGCGACACCCGGAATCCGGAACCGAGAGCATCTCGCAAGAAATTTCCTTGATTTTCATAGACGGCTGATTGACCAGAAGATTAATGCGCATGTGGTGGACTCCGTCTGCCATCTCAGCGATGGCCCGGAACTGCCTGCCGGATGGAAGCAGAAAAACATCCACGCTTTTTTTCCGGGTGCAGAGCAATTTTTCCTGGTTGGAATCGATTTTTCCCATTGTTGACATTCCTTTCCTGTAATTTTTCCGTTTCGTCCCGTTGAGCCCATGTCGCCGGCTTCCATAACCTATAAACCGGAAATGTGCAAGTATCTAAATTCAGAACGGCTGACGCCGCGTAAAATCAAATGCAACCAAGGATCCCGCCCGCGAAGGGCGGCCGGATCACGCCCGCCTCAGTGATGATGGCCGCGATGAGAGCGTGCGGCGTCACGTCGAAGGCGGGATTCCAGACGGGTATCCCCTCCGGGGCAATCCGGACCGAGCCGACATGGGTCACCTCCTCCGGGTTCCTCTCCTCGATGGTCATCCCCCCGCCATCGGGAAGCGCCGGGTCGATTGTGGAGAGGGGGGCGGCAATGTAGAATGGGATCCCGTGCGCCTTCGCGAGGACGGCCAGGGTGTAGGTCCCGATCTTGTTCGCCGCGTCGCCGTTGGCGGCGATCCGGTCCGCTCCGACGATGACCAGCTCGATCTTTCCCTGCTGCATGAGGAAGCCCGCCATGCTGTCTGCAATCAGCGTACAGGGGATCCCCTCCCGCCTGAGCTCCCAGGCGGTCAGTCTCGCCCCCTGGAGGACGGGCCGGGTTTCGTCCACATAGACATGAAGCTTCTTGCCCTCCGCGCAGGCCGCACGGATGACCCCAAGGGCCGTCCCGTAACCGGCGGTGGCGAGCGCCCCGGCGTTGCAGTGAGTGAGGATCCGGGCGCCGTCAGGGATCAGTCCCCTGCCGTTTTCACCGATCCGGCGGTTTACTGCGATGTCCTCCTCGGCGATCCGGATTGCCTCGGCGACGAGGGCCTTCTTCACGGCCGCGATCCGCTGTTGCCCCTGATCATCCTCTCCCCTGGAGACTTCGAGGCATTCCTCGCAGCGCCGTTTCATCCGCTCGATCGCCCAGAAGAGGTTCCTGGCCGTCGGGCGGGTGGCCGCGAACTGCGCGCAGATTTCATGAAAGGCGTCACTGAGGGCCGCAGGGGTGGAGGATTCGATATGGAGGGCGCCGAGGGCGATCCCCATCGCCGCGGCGACGCCGATGGCCGGGGCGCCCCGGATGGTCAGGTCGTTGATCGCGGCGATGACCTGACGGTAGTCGCTACAGTACACATACCGTTCTGTAAGCGGCAGAGCCCGCTGGTCGATCATTACGACGGCGCCGTCTTTCCAGAAAAGGGTGCGGATTGCTTTTTCCATTACTTGTCGCCCGCCAGCATCTTCTTCAGGAGGTCGTTGATGAGTTGGGGGTTCGCCTTTCCCTGCGTCGCCTTCATGACCTGGCCGACGAAGAAACCGAACACTTTCTCTTTGCCCGCCCGGTATTGGGCGACCTGCTCGGGGTTCTTCTCCAAGATCTCGGTCACCACCCCGGCGAGGGCGCCCTCGTCCGTGATCTGGACGAGTCCCTTCTCCGCAATGATCGTCCGCGGCGTCTTGCCGCTCCGGTACATCTCCTCGCTGACCTCCTTGGCCATCTTCCCGCTGATCGTCCCCTCCTGGATGAGGCGAATCATCTCCGCAAGCGAGGCCGGCGCGATGGGGCATTCCCGGATGTCCCGTTTATCCTCGTTGAGGAATCTCAGGACGTCTCCCATGACCCAGTTGCTGGCGATCTTCGGCTGGCCGGAGAGACGGACGACCTCCTCGTAGTAGTCGGCGAGCGCCCGACTTGCGGTGAGGACGCCCGCATCGTAGACGGGGATCTGGTAGTCCCGGACGAACCGCTCCCGCTTCTCCAGGGGGAGCTCCGGCAGGGTCTTTT